>JBFWJK010000037.1:0-20418 GCA_050253255.1 Desulfobacteraceae bacterium
AGCTCAGAAAGATAAGAAGAAACGATCTGGAGCTTTCAATGGCAAACCTTTCAAGAGCAGAAACAAAATACGAACTAGGGACAAAAGGCCCGGGAGATGTGTACAGGTGGGAGAGCCGGACTGCAGATGCAAAAAAAGAACTTTTAAATGCCTTGAAAAAAGAGAATCAGGCTTTTGTCAGGCTTGAGAAGATTACCGGGAAAAAATTCAGTGAAGACTCTGTTTTCGGTTTTCCTGAGCTTGATTCAGATGTTTTCTGGATAGATGAAAAAACATTCAGTGAAATGGCAAAGAACAGGGCTTCAATCGAAAGAGGTAAGAAAATTCTTGGTGAATTCGCAATTGAAAATTCACCTGAGCTGAGTGCATATTCAAAACTTGTTGAAGCTCAGGAGGAACATTATAAATATCTGAAACGAAAACATTTTGTTCCAAAGGTTTATCTCAAAGGTGAATACCTTCAGAGAGTCGGAAGGTCCGGAGCTGCTTCTGACGGGGTTTCATTTGATCTTGCTCCTGGAGTTCCTCCTTTTGTCATTGAAGAGCCGAAAGACAATTCATGGCAGGTCGGAGTTGAGGCTGTTCTCCCGATTTTTACAGGTTTGAGGGATAAAAATACCGCCTTGAAGGCAGATCAGGAGCTGAAACGGCTGGAGCTTGTCAGGGAAGATACCCTTGAAAGTATTGAGGAGAATATAAGGCTTCTTGTTGAAGAGGCATCCTCTGCTTATCTTGGAATTTCCTTTGCAGAAGAATCAAAAAGCGCCGCTGAAAAAAATTTTGATCTGGTGTCAGATGCATATGAGCTTGGTCTTGCCGACTCTGTTGATCTTATTGATGCTCAGCACTCACTGACTTCTGCAGACGAAGTCCTTGCAGCATCTTTATATGACTTTATGGAAAAAATTTATCTGATTCAGGCAAGACTTGGATTTGAAGATTTTTCAGATGTACCGGATAAAAAAGAAAAAATTATTGAGCTTATCGGGGGAAAACAATGAAGAAGATTTTAATTTTTATACTTATCTGTTTTTTTTCAGTTTTTTACTCATGCAGTGAAAAAAAGGAAGCAGAAAGTAAACCGGAAACAAAAAGGCTCAGGCCTGTAAGGGCTGTGACGGCAGTTATTCCTGAAAACGGCAGAATAAAGGTTTTTTCCGGAACAACAGCCTCTTCACTCACTTCAAGACTCAGTTTCAGGGTTCCCGGTACAATTTTTAAGTTTTATGCTGTTAAAGGTGATGAAGTTCAAAAAGGAGAACTGATTGCCTGTCTCGATCCAAAGGATTATGAACTTAAAGTGGAGGAAGTTTCGGCTTCTCTTGCAAGAGCAAAGGCACAGCTCCATAATGCGGATTCTGCTTATCAGAGGGTGATTTCTCTTTATGAAAGAGGTCATGCATCGATGAGTGAGGTCGATCAGACAAAGGCTGCAGCCCTTTCTGCACGGGCAGTTGCGGAATCTGTTGCTAAACAGGTTGAACTGGTGAAGAAAAATCTTGAATATACAAGACTTTATGCGCCCATGAGCTGCAGTGTCGGATCTGTTCATGCAGAGGAAAATGAAAATGTTGCAGCAGGACAGCCTGTTGCGGTGCTGAACTGCGGCAGTTTAATGGAAGTGAATATTCAGGTCCCCTCATCTTTTTTAAGGGATGTAAAAAAAGGAAAAGCTGTTTCTGTGTCCATCGATTCATTCAGGGACAGGGCATTTGAAGGGACAATAAAGGAAGTAGGGAGTTCGCCGGATGCTTTGAACACTTCTTTTCCGGTAACTGTTGAGCTTCAGAAACCGTCAGCTGACATAAAGCCGGGCATGTCCGCCCTGGTTGAAATCGAGTCGGAAGACGGACCTGCAGATACCTTCCCTGTACTTCCTCCTGTCTGCGTAGGCGAGGATTCCAAAGGGAATTTTGTCTGGAAAATTGAATCTGAAGACGGCAGAACCGGCATAATTAAAAAAGTATATATTGAAACAGGCGAGTTTTCTGGTTCGAAAATAATTGCGTCAAAAGGAATTGCTCCGGGTGACCTTGTTGTTTCAGGAGGCGTGAACCAGGTGAACGAGGGGCTTGAAGTGAGAATTGAAAAGGAATTCAATTGATTTTTTCAAACTGAATTTGTACCGGCTGTCTTGAGTGAAACCAACAATATCGGAGTCTGACCTTGTATATAACCAGAAAAGCAATTTCCAAAAACAGGGTAACTTTTATTTTTCTTCTGATAATTATTGCCGGGGGGATTTATTCCTACCTGAGCCTTCCCAGAAGTTATGACCCGGGTTTTATAATAAGAGTTGCAAGAATAGTAACTTATTTCCCTGGAGCTTCTCCGGAAAGGGTTGAGCAGCTTGTGACGGATCAGCTTGAACAGGTGATAATGGAGATGCCTGAGCTTGATTATGTTGTAAGCAGCTCAATGACAGGTGTTTCACTGATCGATGTCTGGCTGAAGGAGGAGTACAGAGATCTCAGGCCAATATGGGATAAACTTAGAAGAAAGGTAGAAAAAGCTGAACTCAATCTGCCTGAGGATGCTGATACCCCGATAATCAATGATGAGTACGGAGACATTTTCGGAGTAATGATTTCTGTCAAGGGGGATGATTTCACCCTGAAGGAGCTCAGGGATGTTGCAGAGGATTTAAGAGACGAGCTTCTTTTGATGGAAAATGTTGCAAAGGTTGAAATGTATGGTGTTCAGGATGAAAGGATTTATATTTCATACTCGAACTCAAGGCTTTCTCAGGCCGGCATTACTCCCTATTATCTGATGGATGTTCTTCAGTCGAGGAATATTCTTATTCCGGGGGGGGCTGTCAATGTAGGAACTGAAAGGGTTGTTCTTGAACCGACAGGTAATTTTACAGATATTGAGGATCTTAAGAAAACGGTGATTCCCCTTCCGAAGAGCGGGAAAACAATTTTTCTGGAAGACATAGCAGAAATAAAAAGAGGTTATGAGGACCCTCCGAGAAATCTCATGAGAACAAACGGGAAAAAAGCCGTTGGCGTTTCAGTTTCAATGAAGGAAGGCGGCAATATAATCAAGCTTGGTGAGAGTGTGAGAGAATTTTTAAAACAGGCTGAAAAAGAATTTCCCTACGGTATTTCATTTGACCTTGTAAATTTTTCTCCTGATGAGGTTCAGGATAAAGTCTCAAGAGTTCAGGACAATCTTGTTCAGTCTGTCTTTATTGTTCTTATTGCAACGCTTGTTATGCTGGGACTCAAAACAGGACTTGTAGTGGCCACCCTTATTCCTGCAGCGATACTTATGACTTTTTTTTCCATGAAGTTTCTGAACATAGGAATTGACCAGATGTCACTGGCTTCTCTTGTTATTTCCCTTGGGATTCTTGTAGATAACGCAATAGTAATGACTGAATCGATTCAGGTGGATATCTATATGGGGAAAAGACCTGTAAAGGCTGCAACAGATTCGGCAAAAGAGCTTGCGGTGCCGCTGCTGACATCTTCTGCCACAACTGCCGCCGCTTTTCTCCCCATCTATCTTGCAGAGTCTGAAACAGGAGAGTATACAGCCCCTTTGTTCAAGGTTGTAAGCCTTGCTCTTCTCTCTTCCTGGCTTCTTTCCCTTACAATGATTCCATTGCTTTGTATAATGTTCATAAAAAAAGGGAAAAGCAAAAAAAATACAAAGTTCAAGTCTCTTGTAATTTTATTCAGAGTCATATACAGAAGGCTGCTTTTTGTTTCGCTGAGATACAGATATTTTTTCATTGTTGTGGTGTTTGTAATGTTTTTTCTCTCCATGAAGCTTTTTTCAAAACTTCCGGTTATTTTTTTTCCTCCCTCAGACAGACTTATATTTACGGTTGAAATGGAGCTTGCTCCGGGCACTTCAATTCATACAACCGAAAATATGGTGAAAAAGGTTGAAGATTTTATGCTGAAAAATCTTATGTATGAAGGAGAAAGCGGTCAAAGTAAAATAAACTCTACACTTTCTGATTTCCCTGTTGAAGGAAAAGACAGTTCAAAAGGCATAGTGAACTTTGTAACCCATATAGGAAACGGCGGGCCCAGATTTCTTATCACCCATAAAACAGTGGTGGGTAAACCTCATTATTCGATCATAGTTATAAATGTTGCCGATCTTTCAAATATTTCTCCATTGTCTCAAAAGCTTGAAGATTACATTCTGTCAAATTTCCCGGACGCAGATCTTAAGATTAAAAGGATACAAAACGGTCCTCCTGTTTCAGATCCTGTCCAGATAAGGCTTTCTGGAAAAGAAAGCGATTTTTTGTTTGAAATGGTTGATTCAGTGAAGAAAAAGCTGTCTGAAACACCAGGGGTTAAAAACATTACAGACGACTGGGGAAGAAGAACAAAAAAAGTTCTTGTTGAGGTTGATTATCCAAAGGCGAGAAGGGCCGGAGTATCAAGCCGGGATGTTGCTGTTTCCCTTTATACTGCTGTGAGCGGTTTTGAAATGACCGAATTCAGGGAAGATGATAAAATTATCCCGGTTCTTTTAAAAGCGGATGAAAACAAAGATGAACTTATAGACAGGCTGAATTCACTTGCCGTTTATTCAGGTGTGACAGGAAAAAATGTAATGCTTGGCGAGGTCTGCACTCTTAAATATGACTGGGAAGCTTCCGAAATCAAAAGAAGAGACAGAAAAAAAACAGTTACTGTAAGTTCTGCTCTGGAGCCCGGGTATACCGCACAGGCGGTGATTAATGAAATTGAATCCTGGCTTGATGAAAAGGACAGTGAATGGGGACTTGGCTATAAATATGCGCTTGGGGGCGAAATTGAAGAATCGATAGAGGCAAACAAGGCAATAGAAGACAAGCTTCCAATCTGTGCCTTTATAATACTCATGATTCTGATTATCCAGTTCAATTCCATGAGAAAGACAATGATAATACTGAGCACCATTCCGATGGCCACCATGGGAGTTGCGGCCGGTCTTTACCTTATGGGTTCATATTTCGGTTTCATGACGCTGCTTGGCATAGTTTCTCTTGCGGGAATAGTAATAAACAATGCCATTGTTCTTCTTGAAAGGATAAAGGTTGAGTCAGATACCGGGCATTCACCTCAGATATCTGTAATTTATGCATGCGAAAGAAGGATGCGTCCCATTCTTCTCACCACCATAACAACAATAATGGGAGTTCTTCCTCTTTATTTTGACGGAGGCGCAATATGGGAGCCTTTGGTGATATCTATTATTGCAGGGCTAGGTTTTTCAACTGTCCTTACTCTTGGGGTTGTTCCAATGCTTTACTGTATTTTGTTTAACATAAAATTTAAAGGGAACGAACTTGATGAAATGAAGGATATAGCAAAGGAATTTGATTAGGGGTTCAGTTTAGCCGGGCTGTCTGAAAATAATTAGGTGCTGAACAAAAAATTCTCGTTTTCGGCCAATCACTAATTAAGGCTGTCTGAATCCAGACAGCCTTTCTGTTTCAATACTTTTTAATTTTCAGGCTCAGTTTTTAAGCATCCTTTTTATTGGATGGTCTCCAGATTTTCTGTTCCTGAGCTTTTTTAATAAGCTCTTCCCTGAAGTCTGGATGCGCAATGTCAATAAGCATTTCTGCGCGTCTCCATGTCGATTTTGCTCTTACCTGTGCTGCTCCGTATTCTGTGACAATGTAGTCTACCTGCTGTCTTGGAATTGTTACAATGGTGCATGGATCGAAACTTGGAACTATTCTTGACTGCAGATTTCCGTCTTTATCCTTAACTGTGGACGAAAGGCAGATAAAGCTTTTTCCGTTTTTAGACCACTGTGCTCCAAGAACAAAATCCCACATTCCGCCGTTCCCGGAAATCTGATGCATTCCTGAACTTTCGCCGTTAACCTGGCTGTAGAGGTCAACCTGAACTGCATTGTTGATGGAAACAAAATCGTCAAGCTGCTGAATTACCCTTGGATCGTTTGTATAGGCAGCAGAGCATGATGCCAGTGCAGGGTTGTTATGAACGAAATCGTAGAGTTTCTGAGATCCCATGGAAAAGGTATATGGAACTCTGTATTTGTCTATTGATTTTTTTGAGCCGTTCATTCTTCCTGATTCGATCATGGCGACATATGCATCTGAAAGCATTTCTGTATGACCGCCCAGATTCTTGAGGTCGGAATCAGCAATCATAGTTCCGACGGCATTAGGCATACCTCCGATTCCAAGCTGGATGCAGCATCCGTCGTAGAGATATTTCATTATGTTTTTTGCAATTTCCCTGTCTGTTTCAGTAGGTTCAACAGCAGGAGGAACAAAAACTTCCTGATCTTCTGGAGCTTCGACAATGAAATCCACCTGTGAAATATGGATCGCCTCTTCCTGTCCGCCGAGAGCTACAGGAAGGTTCTTGTTTACTTCAAGGATTACAGTATCAACATGTTCAATATTTGCCATTGAAACAGAGTTTGTGAGTGAAAAATTGAAGTATCCGTGTTCATCCATAGGACATACCTGGGCAATGTATACATGCTGCTTGTCTGCAATCCCTTTTCTGAACCATTCCGCAGCCATATGATACATGATTGGTGTATAGTGACAGATGTTGTAGTCTCTCTGAAGAATTCTGGCCACTTTGCTGAAGTGCAGATCGTGATATGCAAAAACATCAGGCCTTTTTACAACTTCTGGTACAGGAGGAAGAGTTATTGCGCATGAAACCTCTATATTTGAAAGCTCGTCAGCTCTTCTTGCAAGAGCCTGATCACATACAACCGGCTTGCTTGTCATGAACCCGTAGTCGACTCTCATTCCCGGCTCTACGCACTTTACAGCCTCATCTGCAGTTACAAGCTTTCTTTTGTACTCTTCACTGTATCTACTCATAGATTAAAACCTTTCTTTTATATTTAAATTTTTTAAATTGTGTTTTCTTTGAATCAGGAATCTGATTTTTGAGGGTTAACATGGTTAACCCGTATAAACACCTGATATTAAAGGTGATTTCAAGGCCTGATATATTTTATTCAAAAAATAAGTCAAGGAAATAACCCTGTTTATCCGGGGAAGATGTGTGTTTTTTTTTGATACCGGTTTTATCCTTTGTCAGATTTTTGTTCAAAACCAGGACAGTATTGTTGACTTTTAACGTCATGCAACATATAAATAATTTTTGATTCCATGAGTAAATGGTGTTTTCCTAATGATACAGGCTGTTTATTCAGTCTGAAAAAAAATTAAAAAATCAGGCATAAACAGTGTAATTGGCAGCAAACTTTTTAACCCGGGGGAGATCTATGAGTAATAAAGGCCCTGTTGTTTTTAACGACCCTGACAAACTTGCAGACTTTGTCATTGAAAAGGCAGGAAAAAATCTTGTAATGGGAATGCAGCTGGGATTGGGTAAGCCCAATAACATAGCAAATGCATTGTACCGAAAAGCAAAAAGCGATCCAAGCATCAAGCTTAAAATCATTACAGCTTTATCACTGGAACCTCCTACATGGTCAAGCGATCTTGAAAGAAGATTCATGGAACCCCTCGTGGAGAGAATCTGGGGCGGATACGTTGAGCTTGAGTATGCCAGAGATGTCAGGCTGAAAAAACTTCCTCCCAACGTCGAGATAAGTGAGTTCTTTTATAAGGCCGGCGCTTTTATGAATAACGATCATATGCAGCAGCATTATGTCAGTACAAATTATACCCACGCTGCAAGAGACGTTATGGCAAACGGGATGAATGTTGCCGGAGCCCTTCTTGCTGCCAGGGAAATTGACGGAAGCATGAAGTATTCGGTTTCATGTAACGGAGACACTGCTCTTGATGCTCTTGAACTGATGAGAGAAAAGGAAAAGAACGATCCTTCATACAAGCCGGTTGCTGTTGGAGAAATCAATAAAAACCTTCCTTTCATGTACGGTGATTCTGTGGCCGATCCGTCGGATTTCGACGCTATTCTTGAAGGTCCCCAGTCAGACTTCACACTTTTTGGTGCTCCAAAGGAATCCATCAATGCAACAGACTACATGATCGGTATCCATGCAAGTACTCTTATTCCTGACGGCGGTACTCTTCAGATTGGAATCGGTTCTCTTGGGGATGCCATAGCCTACGGCCTTATTACAAGACACAAGGATAATGCCAAATACAAGGCGTTGCTTGAGGAGGCGGGCGTTATAGAAAGATACGGAGATCTCATTGAAAGAGTTGGAGGTTTTGACTCGTTTGACAAGGGGATTTACGGAAGTACTGAAATGATGGTCGACTCTTTTGTTGACATGTACAAAAACGATGTTATGAGAAGAAGATGTTACGATGATGAATATATTCAGCAGCTTGTAAACGAAGAAGTCTTCAGGGGCTACAAGGTGACACCGGAAGGTCTGGTAAGGCTTGTTAAAGACGGTGCCGTTCCTCCTAAACTGAACGAATCGGCTGTTGAATATCTGAAATATTTCGGAATTTTCAGAGACGATGTTGTCCTTGAAGGTGACGTGTTGAAGTGCAGCGGAAAAGAATTTTCTGCTGATCTCAGAGATTCAGCCAATCTCAAGGAAGTTGTGGACAATTGTCTTGGCACTGAGCTTAAAAACGGATACTGGATCCACGCGGGATTTTTCCTCGGGCCGAGAGCTCTATACAAAACTCTGAATGAGATGAGTGAAGAAGAGCGTGCTCTGATAAATATGACAAGTGTTTTAAACGTAAACCAGCTTTATGCAAACAACAGCTACTCTTCCGAAAAACTGAAAATTCTTCAGAGACAGAAGGGAAGATTTATAAATGCCGGTCTTATGGTTTCCCTTAACGGTGCGATTGCTTCAGACGGTCTTGACAACGGAAAGGTTGTGAGCGGTATTGGAGGCCAGTACAATTTTGTGTGCCTTGCTCATGCCCTGAAGGACGCAAGAGGCGCCATAATGATTAGAAGTACAAGAGAATCAGGTGGTCAGGTGAATTCAAATGTTGTTTACAACTATGGCCACTGCAGCGTTCCAAGGCACCTGAGAGATATTGTAATAACAGAATACGGTATTGCAGATCTTAGAAGCAAGAGCGACAATCAGGTTATGAAAGAGCTTTTGAATGTCTGTGATTCAAGGTTCCAGAACGGCCTGCTTGAAAAAGCAAAGCAGTACGGAAAAATTGAGGCTGACTATAAAATTCCTGCTCAGTTTACTCAGAACTATCCGGAAAAAATCGAGAAGCTTATTCAGGCTCACAGAGCTGAAGGACTGTTTCCTCTGTTTCCGTTTGGAACAGACTTTACAGATGAAGAGGTTGCAATCGGAAAAGCTCTCAAGATGTTCAAGGCAAAGGCAGATAAGAGCAAGATGTCTATTATACCCGGAATTTTCAAGGCATTTACCTCGGCTGTTCCTGAAGGCGCAAAACCTTATCTTGAAAGACTTGCTCTGGACAGTCCGGCAGACTTCAAGGAAAAACTTCTTCAGAAAATTGTTATTTCAGCATTGAAAGACAGTGGTGCTGTATAAGTCTTTTTGAAGACTGACAAAAAATATAAAGGCAGAATCTCTTTAAATGATTCTGCCTTTTTTAATTGTGCATAAAAATTATTTTATAACTAACCGGGCTGATTCGTATTCCTTATAAAGACAGCTTTCTTTCACTGAAATTAAGCGTTGCAAAATAATCTTCTTCAGTCTCTTCTCTCCTGATGAGTCTTACGCTTTTATCAGTTCCGAAAAGAAGTTCCTTGGGTCTTAATCTTCCGTTGTAGGAAAATCCCATTGCATGGCCGTGGGCACCTGTATCTTCTATAACAACAAGGTCGTTTTCATAAAGCAGAGGGAGTTCTCTCTGGACTGCGAACTTGTCGTTGTTTTCACACAATGATCCTGTAACATCTACAACTTCTGTTTTGTCATAATTTTCTTTACCCGGTATTTCTATGTGATGGTATGCCCCGTAAATTCCAGGTCTCATAAGGGCTGACATCGATGCATCCACACCAACATATTCCCTGTAAATAGATTTTCTGTTTATAACTTTGGTTACAAGTACTCCGTGGGGGCCGGTCATATATCTTCCGCTTTCCATGTTAAGAGCAGGTTCGTATCCGTTTTTTACTGCAAAGTCCTTGAAAAGAGCGGTGATTTCATTTCCCATTTTAAATATGTCTATTGGTTTTTCGCCGGGCCTGTAAGGGATTCCGATTCCTCCGCCTATATTTATGAATTCGAACTCAATGCCAAGCTCCCTGCCTGTTTTTTCTGCAAGGTTTAAGAGCATTCTGGCTGTTTCAACAATATAGCTTTCGTTGAGTTCATTTGAAGCTACCATGGCATGCAGGCCGAATCTTTTAATTCCCAGTTTCACTGCCTTTCTGTAGGCTGGAATGATCTGTTCGGTTGCAAGACCGTATTTTGCTTCTGAAGGGTTTCCGATAATTGCATTTCCTGTTCTTTCAGGGCCGGGATTATATCTGAAAGATATCAGTTCAGGAATTTCGGGAAGTTTTTCAATGAGTGAGATATCATCAAGATTTATTATGGAGCCGCATTCAGCAAAAGCTGCTTCAAACTCTTTTTTTGATGTATTGTTTGAAGTGAACATTATATCCATTGGATCATCTGTCTGCTGTCTTGCCAGAATAACTTCCGCAATGGAGCTGCAGTCAAATCCGAATCCTTCTTCTTTCATGATTTTAAGTATTTCAGGGTTTGGAAGAGCTTTTACCGCAAAAAATTCCTTGAAGTTTTTAAGCTGGGAAAAAGCTTTTTTAAGATCCCGGCATGTCTCTCTTATTCCTTTTTCATCATAAATATGAAAAGGGGTTTCAAAATGAGCGGTTATTTTCCCAAGGTTTGGGAAAAGTCTTTCCCTGAAATCTTGTGAAACAGGCATGCGTTTTTCCTCTTGTGTCAAATTTGTTTAAAAAAGCGGCCGTTTGCAGCCGCACTTTGTCTGTTTTGTGTATGAAAAATCAGTGAAAATTCGAGCAGAACTCAAGTATTTTTTCCCATTGTTCTTCTTCAAGCTCCGCTCCAAGAACTGATACTGCTTCCCTTCCCATGAAAGATCCCAGCTCTCCGCATTTTTCCAGGGTGAATCCTTTCAGATAGCCGTACAGAAAGCCTGCGGCCCAGTAGTCTCCTGCTCCGGTTGTATCTATTACATTTTCGCATTTAAAAGGGCTGATTTTATAAACAGCGTCTCCTGATTTTATTCTTGATCCTTTTTCGCCGATTTTAAGAACGCATATTTTGCAGTAATCAGATAAAACGTCCAGGCATTTGTCAAGATCATCTGTTTCGCAGAAAGCCTTTGCCTCGTCTTCGTTTGCAAACAGTATGTCTACATACTCTCTTAAAAGTTCAGGAAGAAAGTCTTTTGACGCATTTACAACTTCAAAAGAAGATAAGTCAAGGCTGATTATGCACCCTGCATCTCTTGCAGTTTTAAGTATATGGGTTATAAGATCTTTGTTGAAAATAAGGTAGCCTTCAGTGTGAAGAAGAGGGTAGCCGCTGAAATTTTCAACAGAGATATCTTCAGGGGAAAACTGCATTGCAGCTCCGAGATGAGTTCTCATTGTGCGTGCGGCATCAGGCGTTACCATGCATATTGATACAGCTGTGGATGAACCTGGGAGAGTTATAAGGTTTTCAGTGCTTCCGCCTGCATCTGCTAGTGACCCAGAGTAAAAAGAGGCGTTTTCATCATCTCCGATTTTTCCGGCAAGAGACCCTTCTGCCCCGAGTCTGCACATAGCAAAAATTGTGTTCCCTGCAGAACCTCCGCATGCTTTTTTTGATATTTCTACAAGAGACAGAATGTTTTTAAGCTCTTCTTCGCTAACAAGCTCCATACCTCCTTTATCTCCTGCAATGTTATGTTTCAGAAATTCATCCTCAACATAAGCAAGAACGTCAACAATAGGTGAGCCTGCACCTATAACCTTTATTTTGTTTTCTTCAGCCATATTCTCCCCTGGGATTTATTTTTATTTTACTTAAAAACTGAAATCATCAGATAATCCCGAATATATTTTAAAATCATATAAATTCAAGGAAATAAAATGAAATTTTCAATATAAATAAGAAGCTATGATAAATAAAGTTGAATTTACAAAGTCTGGAATTCATTCAAAAAGTCCGGAAGCTTTTTGAGTCCGTACACAGCAGCTCTTGAAACTGCAGATTTTTTGAGTACATGTACGTTTTTGTCAACATAGTCATATACAACAGCTTTTGTTTTCCCCGGGGCTGTGCGTAAAACCCTCCCAAGATACTGCGTAAGCCTTCCGCTGAAGTTTACAGGAGTTGTAAGAAAAAGAGTTGAAAGTGAGTCGAGGTCAAAGCCTTCACCTATAAGCTGGCCTG
Source organism: Desulfobacteraceae bacterium (assembly GCA_050253255.1). GTDB lineage: Bacteria > Desulfobacterota > Desulfobacteria > Desulfobacterales > JACKCP01 > JACKCP01. Next base: position 12,292 of record JBFWJK010000037.1, read on the forward strand.
TAGCGATTATTATGCTGTTTTTTTGTGAAGTCAGTTTTTTCAGGGCAAGAATTCTTTGTTTTTCACTCAGGTCTCCGGTGAAAACAAGAGACTCTGTACTGTGTCTGAATTTAAGAATCCGGCTCAGATTTTCACAATGCTTTTTTCTGTCTGAAAGGACAATTATATGACCGGCTTTTTTTTTGTATTCGGCTGCAATATCAGAAGCAATGAGTCTGTTTCTTTCATTGTCTGAAGTAAGTTCGGTCATCATTTTTGAATATTCTGTTACAGGATCATGGAAAGGGTTAAATTCTGTAGGTCTCAGTATAATTTCAGCTTCTGTGATATGGCCTCTGATCTGAAGGTTCTGTTTTTCAATTTTATGCTTCATGTTTCCAAGATACCAGAAGATCAGTTTTGAGAGGTTATCCCTTCTGTAGGGGGTTGCACTGAGCCCCATAAGATACTTTGAAGGAAATGAGCTGACTACATCTGTGAAAGTCTTTGACGGGGTTCTGTGACACTCGTCAACAATAAGATGGCCTGTTCTGTTTTTAATATCACCTTTGTATTTAACCAGACTCTGGACAAGACCTATGGTAAGTTTTTCTCCTTCTTTTTTCCGGCCGGCACCAATAAGTCCGATCTCGTTTTCATTAAGCCCTAGAAAACGGACGGCCTGTTCAATCCATTGTCTTGCCAGGTCTTTTGTGTGGACAATAACAAGTGCGGGCTGTTTTCTCAGGTAGATGAGATACAGAGCCATCACGGTTTTTCCGGAGCCTGTTGGAGCATTTAATATACCGAAATCAGATGAATAAACATCATGGACAGCTCTTTTCTGGAAAGGCTTCAATTCTCCGTTAAAGAAAAAATCCACATTTTCAAGCTCTGTTCTTTTATCGGTTATTTTATACTCTATGCTGTTCTGAGAGCAGAATTTGATATATTCTCTTGCAAGTCCTCTGGGTATGACAATATTTCCTTTTCTGTCAAGAAAATAGAACTTAAGGGTTTTTAAAGTCTTGCCGTTCCATCTCCCCATTCTTTCATTTTCTGACCATTTCGGGTTTATTATTTCAAGCTGTGTCCTTGCCTTTTCAACAAGAAGGGGATGAGGATTGATTATGGTGAGTCTGTTTTTTACTTCAAATATTGTCGGCTGCAAGCTGGTGTCCGTAAAAGTTTATGTTTTTAATCTTATTTAGTTGCTGAACAAAACGGCCTTTTTTGTCCATTCTTAAGTCAGATTCAAAATTTAATTCTCAAAAAACTCAATGTATCCTACCTGAAGGTTAAATTTTTCATCTTCCTTGAACTGAACAAAAAGTTCTCGTTTTCGGCCAATCACTATTTAAACTTTATTATTATAATTTAAATATTTGCAAAAATATAATATAACCTGAAGTGATCGGTTTTCAAGTCTTTACTGCGCCGGGGAAAAACTGGAAATAACAGGTCCCGGTTGCAGGACAGAGCCTGTTGCAAAGAATAAGTTGTAATTAAATTGTCGGTCATGCTAATATCTTTAAAATTGTGTATTTTTTATTAATCCGGCAGCTTCATTTTCGGTTTTTTTAAGATGAGGGGTAAATGGAAAAACAGTCAATTCTTTTTGTAGACGACGAAGAAAGCATACTTGAGATTGCAAAGGAATTTTTCGAGCAGAAAAATTACAAGGTTTTTACTGCCGGAAACGGTCTTGAAGCAATAGCACTTCTTGACAGGGAAAGAATAGACTGCTGTTTTACAGATATAAATATGCCTGAAATGGACGGTCTGGAGCTTGCTGAGGAAATAAGAAAAAAAGACAATACTCTCCCTGTTGTAATAATGACTGGATATCCCTCCCTGGAAAATACTCTTCAGACTCTTAAGAACGGAGTTGTTGACTTTCTTATAAAGCCCATAAACCTCAATCAGATGGAACTTTGCCTGAAAAGAGTTTTAAGGGAAAGAGAGCTTTTTATCAACAATGTCCTTTTGAAAAAGGAAGTTGAGAATAAAAAAAGGATTGAGCAGCTAAATGTTCAGCTCTCAACAAAAGTTGACGAGCTCACAAGGCTTAACAAAATAATGGCCGAATTTACTGGCGGATATTCCTCGGAAGACGTATTCAGAAAACTTCTTGACATGGCTGTTGAAATTTCAGGCGGAGATGCAAGCGCTCTTTATATTGTCAATGACAACAGAGACTACAATAATATTTTTCTTTCCAGTGAAAAAGGTGATTTTTTAAAAAAATATCCTGTACCGGCTTCCCTGATATTTGAAACTGCAGAAGGGGGGCTTCCTGTTCTGGTTGCAGGCAATTCAGATGAAAAGCTGATTCCATGCGAAATTAAATCATTAATGCTGACTCCTCTTAAGATAAGAGAGAAAACCTTTGCTGTTATTGCCACTGGTGTGTTTGATTCGGGAATCAGTTTTGGTGAAAAAGAACTTTTCTATATTTCCTTCATGTGCCAGAAAGCTGCCTATGCAATTGAAAATCTTGCCTTATATGAAAATATATACGATAATCTTTTTTCCACTTTATATGCTTTTGTTACGGCAATAGAAGCCAGAGACAATTATACGAGTCTTCACTCCAAAAGAGTTGCAGCTCTGGCAGTCAAGCTTGGAAAAGAGCTCAGGTGCAGTGAAGAAGATCTTGATGTGCTTCATTTTGCGGGAAGGCTCCATGATATAGGCAAAATCGGTGTAAGAGACGGAGTTCTCCTTAAAAACGGAAGGCTCACAGAAGACGAATTTGAAGAAATAAAGAAACACCCTGTAATAGGTGCAAATATAGTCGGCAAGCTTGGTTTGTGGAGCAGGGAAGAAGCCATAATAAGATACCACCATGAAAGATACGACGGCACAGGTTATCCGGAAGGTTTGAAAGGAGAGGACATTCCTTATCTCGCAAGGATTACAAGTGTTGTTGATGCTTATGATGCAATGGCTTCAGACAGAGCTTACAGAAAAAAGCTGCCGGAATCTGAAATTTTTGCAAATCTTGAAAAAGGGTCCGGCACTCAGTTTGATCCTGAAATGGTCAGAGTTTTTTTGAAGATTGCAAAAAAGGAAAAAAAGCTTTTTAATGAAGACTTTGCTGATGATGAGTATATTTTTGGATAGGATGTATTGAAATAATTTAGTGATCGGCAGAAAACCGGATTTTTCTGTTGAGTTTTAAGCTTATGGCAGCCTCTGCAGGAGATTGTTTTTTGAGCGGTGGTTTTATCTGGCTTAAGATTCGGACAGAAAATTTTTTGCGTTCCCAAATATTTAATACCTTTTGGAGCTTATAATGACTGATAATAATGAAAATAAAGAAAGAAGACAGAGCAGACGGGTTGATTTCAATACGGAAATTTACCTCAAGACCCCGAGTCAGACCTTTCGTCTTGAAGGGAATTCAAGGGATATCAGCCAAAAAGGTATTTATATTCTGACAGACAAAGACATTCCTGTTGATACAATGTGCGAGATTAAAATAGTTCTTTCAGGCTCATCACCTCCGGTTGTTCTTGATATAATCGGGAAGATAGCAAGAAAAACCGGTGAAGGAATAGGGGTTGAGTTCAAGGAAATGGATCTTGACAGTTATACTCATTTGAAAAATATTGTTAAATTCAATACAAAAGAGGATGAAGCCTGATATTTGGTTCAGGGTTTAATTTTCAGAGAATAAAGAAGAATAGGAATTGAAATGGATGCTTCACTGATAAATCCGTTTATAAACGCTACAATGAATGTTCTTGAGACCATGGCTTTTATCAAATCAGAGGCCGGAAAACCTTATCTTAAAAAAGACGATGTCGCCAAGGGCGATGTTACCGGAATAATAGGTCTGACAGGAATTGCAAACGGTACAATAGCTGTTACTTTTGAAGAAAAGGCAATTTTAAAGATAGTATCAAATATGTTCGGTGAAGACATGACGTCACTGAATCATGAAGTTGCAGATGCTGTCGGAGAAATTACCAATATGATTTCAGGACAGGCAAGAAGAGAGCTTGAAGGACTTGGAAGAGTGTTTGAGGCTGCAATTCCTTCTGTTGTGACAGGAAAAAATCATGAAATTGCCCATTACACTGAAGGGCCGGTGATTGCGATTCCCTTTAAAACTGAGGGCGGTTCGTTTACAATAGAGGTCTGTCTGGAAAATTAGAAGAATTTGACACTGGCTTAAGTTTTTTTTAACAAAAATTTATAAAATTTCAGGTTTATATATTGGCTTCTGGTGCTGAAAAATACAAAGATATAAAAATACCTTCCTTTCAGGGAATTGTCGGTGAAAGTCCGGCAATTTTGAGAGTAGCAAAGATAATAGAAAGAGTAGCAAAAACAGACAGCTCTGTTCTTGTTACCGGAGAAAGCGGTACGGGAAAAGAGCTTATTGCAAAGGCAATTCATAATCTCAGCAGAAGAAGCGTCAATGATCTGGTTATTATAAACTGCGGCGCTATCCCGGGTAATCTTCTGGAAAGTGAGCTGTTCGGTCATGAAAAGGGCGCTTTTACAGGGGCGGTCTCATCCCACACCGGAAGATTTGAAAGAGCCGACAAAGGCACCCTGTTTCTCGATGAAATAGGTGAGATGTCTCCTGTACTGCAGGTGAAGCTTTTAAGGGCTATTCAGGAACAGCAGTTTGAGAAAGTGGGGGGATCAAAACCTGTAAAGGTTGATGTAAGGTTTATTTCCGCAACAAATAAAAATCTTAAAAAAGCCATTGAAGAAAACGAGTTCAGGGAAGACCTTTATTACAGGCTGAATGTAATTCCAATCGAAGTGCCTGCACTCAGGGAGAGAAAAACTGATATTCCTCTTTTATGCAGTTTTTTTCTTGAAAGACTTGCCAGAAGATTTGATGAGCCTGTAAAGATAATATCAAGGGAAGCTGAGGATCTTCTCATGCAATACCACTGGCCCGGGAATATCAGAGAGCTTGAAAATATCATGGAGCAGGTGGCGGTTATGAGTGACGGAACAGAGATAACTGCCGAAGACATTCCTTTCAGCCTTAAAGAAAGCACAGGTACAGGTTCGTCGTCTGAGATGATAATAAACACGATAGAAAGCGGAATAAGCTTTAATGATGCTGTTGATAATTATCAGCGGGCTCTTATCCTGGAGGCTTTGAGAAAAACCGGCTGGGTCAAGGCAAAGGCTGCAAAACTTCTTAAAATGAACAGAACAACTCTTGTAGAAAAAATTAAAAAGCTTGAAATTTCAGATCAGGAAGAGCTTGAAGCTCTTGTTTTTTAGCGTCATTTTTTTGACTGATTTTTTCTGTCTTAAGTTTTAACTCTTTTTTTTAAATATTCCTTTCTTTTTAGTTTAACTCCGAACAGTTTTTCTGAAACAATTTTTATAATTTAAAATTTAATTTTCCGGATCCGGGTTAAATGGCCCATTATATTGGATTTTGGCTGTTTAAACTGATTTTATCAGATCAGAATCTTAATAACTTTCACTGTGTTGCCGATCTGTATTTTTTATGATTCAGATAAGAATGAAAAAAAATTGTAATTATGGCATCTATTGTGCATAGCAATTCATGGTAAAGTTTTGAACAAATAACAACGCTTGAAAAGGCCGCCATGAAGAAACTGACCTTAATTTTAACTTTAATGATAGCTTTATCAGCTCCTTTATGTTCCCAATCCGCTGTAATCAGGCAGATCAGGCTGGAGGGGTCGGGGGAAAGAATTGTAATCAATCTCGATCAGTATACAAACTTCAGGGTTTATCAGTCAGATAAAAATGAAGTTATAATCACTTTCAAAGATGCTGATCTCCATGAAAATGTCATTACTTCAGGAGAAGGCGGTGATTTAATATCAAAGATACTGTACGAGCATTTCCCGGATAATATTTCCATTGTGACAGTAATAACAAAAAAAGAAATCAGCGGTGTTGAAAGTGTTTTTGACTATGCGGGCACCAGGCTTGTTGTGGATATTCTTCCCGAAAGATTTCGCTACACAGACAAGAGCCCTGTTTATGCTCAGAAAAAGCGGCTTGTTAAAACCTCAGCTGAACAGAAACCTGAAGGTTTGAAAAAACAGGCAGAGTCTGAAAAGGTAAAGGAAGAAAAAAAATCTGATGAAAAACCAGTTGAAGAGCAGGTAGGGTCAGATAGAATTTTTGCTGAGATTCCGGCGGAAAAAGTATATGGGGAAAAAAGTTCGGTTGAAACAATTACCGAAATGATCGAAAAAAGTTCATGTTATGATTCAATTAACATCAAGGTAGCCCTGAGGCTTGTAAAAGAAAATAATTTTGATGATGCTCTTGGAAGAACTGAAGCGGAATTTAACGGTAAAATCCCTCCTGGATGCGAGGACAGGCTGAGTTTTTTTAAATTATGGCTTGAGTATATGCTTGTGAAATTAGGCGGGGACAGCAGTTCAATGTATACTTTGAAAAACCGGTCCGAATCACTTTTGTTCAGATATCCCGAATCTTCTGCCCTTCCTTATGGTTATGCAATTGCAGGTCTTATTAACTCAGATTTATCGAATTATCCTCTTGCAAAAGGTTTTTTCCACTTAACTGAACAGGAATATCCTGATTATAAGGGTATGGCTGAGATATACTTCAGTCTTGCAGAAATTTACTATGATGAAAATGACCTGAGAAGATCTGAAGAATACCTTGAAAAGCTTGAAAAAGATTACCCGGATACTAAGTTCAATGAAGATGCTAAGCTTATTCACGGTCAGATACTTTATACAAGGAAAAGATATTTTGACACCATAAGAACACTTGGACCTTTTGTTGAAGAAAATTCAACAGTGATCTATGAAAATCCTGATCTGCTCAAGTTTGTTGCAGATTCATATTTTCTGACAGGCAGCAATGAAAAGGCAAGGGAGCTTTTTTCACGAATTTTCAACATGTTTCCTGAAATGGAAAAAAAAGATATTATTCTTGCAAGTATCGGGGAGACTTTTGAAAATCAGGGCGATAAGAAAAAAGCCGAAACAATCTACAGGCTTGTAACAGAACGTTATCCCGGATCTGAAGGTTTTGTGAAAAGTTCCTTGAAGCTTGCAGATAATATGGATGATCCACAGGAAAGAGAAGTTATTTACAAGATGATAATAAATGACTTCCCGGATTCCGTTGAAGGAAGAATTTCCCTTCTCAGGTTGGCAACCATTTTTAATTCCCAGAATAGATATGAAGAAAGCATTGATGCAATAAAGACTCTTTTAAGAGAAAATCCAAGAGCTTTGAGAAAAGATGCTCTTCACATAATGTCTGAAGCGATGACAGGCTCTCTTGAAAAATTTCTCAATGATGACAACTATGCTTCTGCGTTGAGGATGACTGAGAAAAACAGGTTTTTTATTGCCGATATGAAAGATTATGAAATACATTTCATTTCGGGTAAAATCTACAATGAAACTCATATGTATGAGGAATCTAAGGAAAGGCTTGATATGGCATACAAGCTTTTTCCGGACAAGAAAAATATGCCGTTTGAAATGCTTAAATACATGGTTTTGACCAATATAGAGCTTGAGAAATATGATGAAGCTCTTAAACTCTGCGATGAAATTCTTGAAAAGACTGCAAATCCTGATGAAAAAGGCTTTGCCTATGAAAAAAAAGGAGATATTTCAAGAACAATAAATAATCTTGATAAATCTGTATCCTTTTATAATAATGCATTGAGTGAATACAATGAAAACATTTCCAGAGCCGCTGTTTTTTTAAAGCTTGGAGAGCTTTATAAGTCAGAAAGCAAAAATCTGGAAGCTGTTGAGTTTTTTGACAAAGCTGTATCAGCTTTCATGTCTGCTGAAAAAAATGAGTATAAGAATGAAATAGCTTACGCTGCAAAAAACTCAGGGGAAATAAGTCTTAAGCTGGAAAATTTTGAAAAAGCTGTATCTTCTTTTAAAACTGTATTAGATTTCAATGCCGGAAGAGAAAATTTTTATGAGGCTAAGTTTAATCTCGGAGAATCTTTAAGGGGTGCAGGACGAATCGAAGATGCTTTGCTTGAATACAGGGCCGTGTTTTCAGCAGGTGAAGCGGACGAGCTTTTCAGAAAGCTTGCTGAACAGAGAATAAGAGAAATAGAACTTGAAAATAAACTTGAAAAATCCTGATTTTTACCCGGAAACAGGAGTTGTTTTATAT
>JBFWJK010000038.1:0-20299 GCA_050253255.1 Desulfobacteraceae bacterium
AGAATAGAAACATATTCTTTTCCAAGGGGAGCAAGAGCTTTGAGACAGACCTCCACAGCCTCATCATATGGCATTTTAAAATCAACTTCTTTTACAACCGGAACATATGTATCATAAAAATGTAGGTTTTCAAGGCCAAGCGTTTTTTTTCTGAAATCAAGATATCTGAACAAAGACCCAAGATTTGCCTTTACTGTTTCAATAAGATTGTCATACACATCAACACTTACATTATCCGGAAAAAGAGCTGCTTCACGGCATGTTTTAAATTTTTTCACTTTTGATACAAAACAGTCTTTTTTAATGGAGGCAGAAAGTGCGGCGGATATGGAATATTTATGATCTTCATAAGCCTGATAAAATGTTTTAAAAGCATTTTTTCTGACTTCCCGGGAAGGACTTGTCAAAAATGATATAAAATTCCCATGACTCAGCTCAACCACTTTTCCCTTATCATTTTGAATTGTACCAAATTTCAAATCAGCATTATCAAGCTGGGAAAATATCTGCATCGGAGCCTGGCGAACTTCTGTTGCCATTGCAAGAACCTGCTCCACCTCGAGACTTCGGGTATGGGGTTTATTTCTGACAATTTTTTCAAGCATAAACCTGTAATCAGAAACAGAATCTTTTTCCATAAAGCTTTTTAAAAGTTTGTCAGGAACCGACTGAATTTCAGGTGTAATAAAACTTGAAGTCTCAGATATTCTTGAATGAAGGTTCAAAGCCTTCTGGAACATACCTGAATAGATCTGATTTGTCTTGTCTTCATCATTTTTCAGATGTGCATAGGTATAAAGCTTTTCAAGCTGCCTTGAAAGATCCATATCAAAATCAAGGGCTGCCTTAAACAATTCAAAGGATTCATTAAGTTTTCCCTTGTAATCATCATAACCCTTAATTTTTTGGTCCACATCATTATAATGTTTTTCCCAGTCATCATCAGACTTGTATAAATGACCAAGATCCCACTGATCTTCTTTTTTGACTTCACTTCTTAAAGGAATTTTATTTTCATTCATGATTTGCTCCTATTTAACTTTTAAGGTCTTTCCAGATCTAAAAATATGAACCCCTCAATTCAGGCATAAATCACGTACTGCTTTATATTTCCAGAGTATTTTCTCCTTCAGGAGAAGGGAAATTATCATCAATCATCCTTCGCTTTACAAAAGTCACCCCCTGCTCCTTTGCCATGGCATATACAGCCTTTGGCCCGGTCCAAAGGGAAGGCAGCAGAACAAGGGAAACCGGAATGGCGGTAATTACAATAAACTGCTGAAGTGCACTTATCTGCCCTGCTCCCATAAAAAGAAGAAGTCCGGCCATAAGTGCCATGGCTATACCCCAGAAAGCACGTACAAATTTGTTTGGATGATCATGACCTGCTCCAACAACAGAGATGGCATAGCTCATGGAGTCTCCTGTGGTGGCCACAAAAATTGTGGTCAAAGCGAGAATGGCAAGCGCCATTAAAGTACCTCCGGGCAAAGCCTGTGCCACTGTCATGGTTGCCACATGAAACTGAAAATTATTCAGGGCTTCAGTCAGATCAATAGCCCCTGTAATCTGATAATAAATACCTGACCCGCCCAAAAGAGTAAACCATACTGTTGTTGCAATGGGAGCCATCACCCCCACAGCCACAAACATTTCACGAATGGTTCTGCCCCGTGAAATACGTGCCACAAAAATTGCCATAAGAGGACCGTATCCAATGAACCAGGCAAAAAAGAAAACTGTCCACCACTGCATCCACCAGATTGGTGCTGTTTCCGCTGTCACGGTAGCCATGGCAAAAAAAGAGGTGATATATTCACCCAGTCCCTGAGTCAGTGCATTGGTCAGAAAAAGTGTCGGCCCGAAAATATAAATTGCAGCAGCAATAATTAATGCAAGAAAAACATTGAAACGGCTCAGTATCTGTATACCTTTATGTATTCCTGTAATAGCTGATGTAACATAAATACAGGCAAGGAAAAACAAAATCCCTATCTGTGTTCCAAAGCTGTCCGGAAGTCCGAAAAGGACATGAAGACCGTAACTAACCTGAGTTGCAAGAAAACCAATGGGACCAACGGTTCCGGCCACGACTGCAATAACACAGCAGGCATCAACAACCCCGCCAAACCAGCCTTTCATAATACGTTCTCCCATCACAGGATACAAAAGTGTTCTGGGCTGCAAAGGCTGCCCCTTGTCATAATGGGCATGGGCCAGAACCACGGCACTCAGAGTTCCAAGAACAGCCCAGGCCAGAAAACCCCAGTGCATGAATGATTGTGCAAGAGCACCGGCCACTGCTTCTGCTGATCCTGGTGCTGTATCAAAGGCCGGAGGGGTTACAACAAAATGGTAAACAGGTTCACCCGCAGCAAAAAAAACACCTCCGCCTGCAAGAAGTGTTGCCATAATCATGGAAAGCCACTTGAAGGTTGATATTTCAGGTGTATCCAGATCGCCTATTCTGGCACTGGAAGCCGGTGAAACAGAAAGACCCATGGCGATAAAAAAAGTTAAAAGCAGAAGAAGCTGAAAATAAGACCCCAATACTCTTGCTGTCCAGGCAAAGCCGCTTCCAATAACAGCTGCGACACCTTCCATATTTATAAAAGAGGCAAGAAGAAAAAGAATAATAAAACCAACACTTAAAACTAAAACAACAGGGTCGCCCATACGACTTTTTTTCACACTGCCAGATTTCGAATAATCCAAAATAAATCCTTATAATCTTTGTTAAAAGTTAACGGCCTGTCCCAACAAAAGAACAAGACCAAAGTAAAATTTGCGAATGTATCATAATTATTTTGTGTAATCTAATAAAAAAACAACTCCGGCTTTCAATTTTTCCGTGATGGAGCACTATTCATAGAATGAATTACTATTAAAAAAAACTGGAAAATACTTTTACCTGAATTGAGCGATTTTCAAGTTTGCTGCATATACAAGGCAAAATTGAAAAGCCCGCAGGATTTCATATTTTTGAATATAACAAACTTAATTCATTAAAAATTTATTAATTTTAAAAGATGAAACGCTTATTTCAGGTTTTAAAAACTGAGTTCAGGAAGTCAAGACAGAATTGACTGCCGTAAAGTCAAGTTATCAGGAGAGACAGCTCTTTTTTTTGGGAAGAAATAAACTTAAATCATAAATTGACTAAAGACAGCGGCAGGAAAAATATATTTGCCTGCCGCCGCTGATATTTGTCTTAATTAACTTTCGGCTTTTTTATCATCGATATAAGGAAAAAACCGACAATACAAAGAATAGCACTTAGTGTAAATGCGAGGGGATACTTCCCCATGTCTCCAAGCTTTCCTCCTGCTATAGGACAGAGAATGCCGCCTATTCCATAAGCGAGAAAAACCATTGGATAGTTTTTTCCAACATTTGCTGTTCCAAAAAGCTCGGCTGTAAGTGTCGGGAAAAGAGCAAGGTTTCCGCCGAAATTGAAACCGATAATTGCAGAAGCTATATAGAAAAGATTTTCTGCTCCTGCCATGAAATTAAAAAGAAAAAGGGTTACGGCCTGAATAATCATCATTATCATAAGGGCAAGTTTAGGACCTGTCTTATCTGAAATGATGCCCCAGATAATTCTTCCAAGACCGTTTGCAATACTCAGGATTGCAAGAGCAGTTCCTGCAACAGCGCTGGCTTTTACAACTTCCATCCCTGTTGCTCCAAGAGCATTAATACCAAAGGGTTTGATAAGCCCTATTGTCATGAGGCCTGCACCGGCACCAAAAATAAATGTAACAAACATCAGGTAATACTGAGGCGTTGAAAGAAGCTGTTTACCGCTTATATCAACAACCTCACTACCCGACTCACCTGAACCGTTCTCGTTTTCCGGTTCATACCCTTCCGGAAGCCATCCTTCAGGGGGATCAACCATTGTAAGGCCTCCAAGAGTGACAAGAATGGCAAAGGCGATACCAAAAATCAAAAAAGTGTTTGACAGCCCATAATTTTCAATAAGCTTACCAACAGAACCTGCAATTTTTACCCATCCAGTTGCTCCAAAACCAAAACCTGCAACCGCAAGACCTGTTATCATTCCTTTTTTGTCCGGGAACCACTTCATACCTACTGAAATTGGAACAACATAGCCTATACCTATGCCTGAGCCTCCCATTACACCGATAAAAAGGAAAATCATCCAGAAATTTGTTCCACCAAACAAACCGGCGATTATGTATCCTGTTCCAAGAACAAGACCACCGCAGATTGCAAGAGCTCTCGGGCCGAATCTTTCAAGCTGAAAACCGGCAAGAACCATTACAAGAGCATAACTTACAAGTGCTGCGGAAAATGCAGCCATTGTCTGTGTTGTCGTCCATCCTGCATCAATCAATCCAGGTGTGAAAACAGACCATGCATAAATTGCCCCCAGACACATCTGGACAAGCACGGCCCCAAAAACCACCAGCCATCTGTTCATAACTTTTTGTCCACTCATTTTAACTCCTTTTTTACATTTATTCCTTTTAATGCAAAAAACCGGCAGAAGAAGACTTCTGTCGGTTTTTTACATATTTAATTCAAATTTTTTACTGCCGGATAAAACAGGAAAAAGGGATACGGCCTTGTCGTCAGCTTTAACTGCATCCTGACTGCCGGAGGGCTGAACTTTTTCAGACTGTAAAAACCTTCCATTTAATCTTTCCCTTTTTCTGTTTTTTTAATTAAAAGCTTGTTTTTATCAGGCAGAACTGTCTGCCGGTATATAAGATACAAGAGGACATGAATAAACACTGCCTCTCTGATGGGTTTTCTTGAAAACCTCTTCAACAGCATCCTGAACATTACCGTAAATATTCTCTTCACCTATCTTTTCATAAAGATGAGTTCTCTTGAATACGGAAATAACGTTTTCATTGAGACCTGAAAAGGATATATCAACACCGGAAGCCTTTACCCTGTCAATGAGAAGAGCCAGAGCTTCTTCACCCGATGCATCGATATCATTGATGCCTCCGCATGCAATTATTATATGCTTGAGTTCAGGTCTTTCACGCTGAAAACTTAAAACCTGATCTTCAAGATAAGTTGCATTTGCAAAGAAAAGAGTTCCTTCAAATCTTACAACAGCAACATGGGGACATTCCTTCAGACCGTGGTAGTCTGTGGAACCAAGGGACATATCTTCCTGCATTGCAAGACTTGTCACCTTAGGTCTCATATTGTTATAGAGAAAAACTCCAAGAGAAAGAATTACACCCAGTTCAATACCCTTTTCCAGATGCGGAGCAAAGGCAAGTGTTGTCAGGAATGTGATAACTGAAATTATACCGTCTGATTTTTTTGCTTCATAAGCATGAACAAAACCGTGAACATTTATAAGTCCGAAAACTGCCATCATTATAACACCCGCTAGAACAGCCTGTGGAAGGTGATATAAAAGAGGAGTAAAAAACATCAGCGTGATTACAACCATAAGGCTTGTCACAACACTTGATATTCCTGTTACTGCACCTGAGTCAAAGTTAACAGCTGATCTTGAAAATGAACCTGAAACAGGATAACTTTTGCCGACAGCACCAATCATGTTTGCAAGACCCTGACCTATCAATTCCTGGTTCGGATCAAGTTTTTGTCCTGTTTTTGCAGCCATTGCCTTTGCAATTGCTATTGCTTCCATAAAACCAAGCAGTGAAATAATTATTGCAAAAGGAAGAAGCTTTAAAAACATGGCAAGAGAAAAAGTCGGGATAGAAAATGCCGGAAGACCCGGAGGGATTTGACCGACTACTGCTCCCCCGCCCATCATTGTAAGTCCGTCTTCCTTAAGGTATTTATTACCTACTTTAAGTCTCCATGTTTTACCGTCTGTTTCAACTCCTGTTTCAGCATGACCTTTCAAATAAAAAACTTTTTCATTACTGTCTGTTGCAACAAATTTATAATCTCTTAAATTTTTTCTCATAAGATATTGAGAGTGTTGTATTTCAGCCATCTCCTTATTTATTAATTCTATCTGCTGAGAACCTTTAAGATATTCGATGGAATTTTTCCCTTTATCTTCCTTTATTTCATCCAAAGCCTGATTAAGTTCATATCTTTGAGTTCCAAGCTCATCAATTTTTTTTACTGTTGAATTGAATTCAGCAATTTCATTTTTCACTTTTACAGAGTTAATATCTGAAACTTTGGCAGAATAATCATTATGAAACCCTGTAAAATATGAAATGAGTGTTGTTATAACAACTGCAACAAGAACGTTTGGAATTTTTGGATTTATCTTTTTCAGCCCAATCATCATTGTTATGGCAAAAATACCCATGAGAAGAGTCGGGATATGTGTATAATCTATTGCTGCTACCACAACCCTTATAATTGTTTCATAAAAATGCTCCGCATTATCAACATAGACTCCAAAAAGTTTGGAAAACTGAGAAAGACCTATAATTATCGCGGCTGCATTGGTAAAACCGTTTACAACAGGGTGTGACAAGAAATTCACAATAAGCCCCAGCCTTAAAACACCAAGAGCAAACTGGAAAATACCTACTGTCAGTGCAAGCAGAACAGCATATGCAATATACTGTTCACTTCCTGCCGTTGCAAGGGGACCAAGACTTGCTGCCGTCATAAGGGAAACAACCGCAACCGGTCCCGTCTGAAGCTGCCTGCTCGATCCGAACAAAGCCGCTACCATGGGCGGCAGAAATGCGGCATAAAGACCGTAGTATGGAGGAAGCCCTGCAAGCTGCGCATACGCCATCGACTGTGGTATGAGCACCAGTGCCACTGTAAGACCGGATATGAAATCGATCTTGAACTTCTCCTTACTGTAGTCTCTAAGCCAGACCAGAAAAGGAAAAACTTTAGTTAACATAACCTCACCTCTAATTTAATTTTATTTCCTACTCCGATACTCGCGGAGTTTTATATTCAATATGTGTGTACCTGAAAAAATTAATCTTATTTTTAAATCAGCTATTCAGGGTCATGTCAATCAGTTTTTTAGGATTAGAAGCTGTTATATCCATAAAAACATCAAAAAACTTTCATTTTCTTACATTTTTATGAATATACAAAATCATATAACCATATATGAAAATCAAAGAGCCAATACCTATAAAAAAGGCCGCAACCATTGTCTGGTTACGGCCTGACATACAAATTTTATTTAAAAAAACTAATCCTTAAGGATTATACTCTTTCAAATATTGCTGCAGCACCCATACCGCCACCGATACACATTGAAACGATACCATATTTTCCACCGGTACGCTCAAGCTGTGCAAGAAGTGTAGCAGTAAGTTTTGCACCAGTACATCCAAGAGGATGGCCAAGAGCAATAGCTCCACCACATACGTTAACTTTATCCATCATTGGGGTTCCCCACATTCCAAGCTCTTTACAGCAGTGGATTGCCTGAGAAGCGAAAGCTTCGTTGATTTCGAAAAGATCGATATCTTCAAGCTTAAGACCAGCCTGCTTAAGAACCTTAGGAATAGCATATTTAGGACCAACGCCCATTTCTTCTGATTTACATCCTGCAACTGCATAGCTTACTATTTTTGCAATCGGCTTAAGACCAAGACGATCACATGCTTCTTTTGAAGCGATAAGAGTAGCAGCAGCACCGTCAGTTGTCTGAGAAGAGTTAGCAGCTGTAACCTGTCCGCCAGCCTTGAAAGGAGAACCAAGTCTTCCGATACCTTCAGCTGTTGTACCTTCACGAACACCGTCGTCAGCATCAATCATTTTGGTTTCTATTTTATAAGAACCGTCAGCCTGCTTTACATAGTATGTTGCAGGTGTAGGAACTATTTCTGTAAAATAACCGTTTTTCTGAGCTGCAGCAGCTTTTGCATGTGTGTTAGCAGCAAATTCATCCATTTCCTGACGTGATACATTGTACCATGCAGCAACGTTTTCAGCTGTAACACCCATTGAAATGTACATCTCTGCATTTGTCTTTGCAAATTCAGGATGAGGACGTGGGCAGTTTCCGCCCATTGGAACGAAAGTCATTGACTCAAGACCGCCGCCCATTGTCATTTCTGACCAGCCGGCCTGAACTCTTAGTGATGCAAGAGCGATAGCTTCAAGACCAGAAGAGCAGAAACGGTTAACTGTTGCACCAGATACTTCGTTTGGGAAACCAGCCATTTTTGCAGCAATACGGCCGATGTTAAGTCCCTGCTCAGCTTCCGGGAAAGCACAGCCGATCATGCAGTCGTCGATCTCAATAGGATCAACGCCAACTTTCTCAACACATGCCTTCATGATGTGGGAAAGAAGATTCTCAGGTCTTGTTTCCCTGAAAGCACCCCTGCGGTTTTTACATCCAGGGGTTCTAACGGATGATACTATATATGCGTCTCTCATTTATATCCTCCTAAAAAACGTTAAATATTCTTTCTTTAATTATTAGCCGGTATTAGTTGCGTAGAGGCTTGTTTGTCTTAAGCATGTGATCAATACGTGCAAGAGTCTTTTCTTCTTTACAGAAGTCAACAAATGCTTCACGCTCAAGTCTAAGTACATGTTCTTCAGAAACTTTTGTTCCGTACTTAACATCACCACCAGCAATAACATAAGCAATACGCTTTGCAAGGAATGCATCGTATTCACTCATGAAAAGACCGTTAGCCATATTGTAAAGTTCAGCAGTAACCATACCTGTACCAGAGATACCAGCAACAGGAATGTCTTTCTTCATTGGAGGAGTCCAGCCTGCATCAGCCATTATAAGAGCTTCTTTCTTGGCTTCGCCGATAAGAAGGTCACGGTTGAATACAATTCTGTCTTTCCATGGATGAAGAAGACCGATGCTTACAGCCTGAGCAGCTGACATTGAAACTTTTGCCATACCGATTGCCATGAAAGCATCAATATAAATTTTTGTAAGGTCAAGGCTTGCAGCTGTTCCTGCAGGAAGAGCTTCAACCATTTTTCTGTAAAGGTTAGTACAACCACCGCCAGCAGGAAGAAGACCAACACCTATTTCAACAAGACCCATGAAAAGTTCTGAATGAGCAACTATTTTGTTTGCACCAAGACATGTTTCGCATCCGCCGCCAAGAGTCATTCCGTAAGGAGCTGCGATAACAGGAATTGAAGAGTATTTTGATCTTAGTGTTGTTTCATGTGCAAGTGCAATGAAGCTGTCGATTTCGCTCCACTTTTTGTCGTGGATAAGACCTGACACATATGAAAGGTCAGCACCAGCAGAGAAAGCACCCGGCATACCGCCTGCCTGGTTACCGATTACAACACCTCTTGCGTTGTCATCAAGGAAATCCTGGCATTCGTTCATAAATTCAATGATGCCGCGGTTAAGAGCATTCATTTTTGTATGGAATTCGATGCAGTAAATGTCATCGCCAAGGTCGATAAGAGAAGCAGATGGACATGTCTTAACAACTTTATTGTCTGCTTTGATTGCTGCAAGAGAAAGAGCATTTTCGTTTGCAGGAATATCTTTGTAGGAACCTGATGCGAAATCAAAGTACTGACGCTTGCCGTCAACCATTTTATAGAAAGTTGCATTTCCTGCTGCAAGCATAGCTTTAACTTTTTCAGATACAGGAAGACCTTCTTTTTCCATTCTTTCAACAGACTCTTTAACGCCTATTGCATCCCAGGATTCAAATGGTCCAAGTTCCCATCCGTAACCCCACTTCATAGCGTTGTCGATTTCTACAAGGCTGTCTGCGATTTCAGGAATTCTGTTTGCTGAGTATGTAAGTGCGCTTGCTGTACATTCCCAAGCAAATTTTGCGCCTTCGTCATCACCCCAGATAACAGTTTTAATTTTTTCTTCAAGAGTTTCTTTTTTCTTAGCTTCATCAAGACATGGGAAAGAAGGCTTGTCAAATGCTTCATATTCACCTGTAACAGGATTAAGCTGAAGCTTGAATCTCTTACCGTTTTCGTCTTTACCTTTTTTGTAGAAACCCTGCTTTGTTTTGTCGCCAAGCTTACCGTCTGCAACAAGTTTTTTAACGTAATCAGGAATTTTTACAGTCTCTTTCATTTCGTCATCAGGACAAAGGTTGTAAGAGTTGTCTGCAACATGAACCATTGTGTCAAGACCAACAAGGTCAGCAGTACCGAAAATAGCAGTTCTTGGACGGCCCATTGCAGGTCCGAAAAGTGCGTCTGCCTGAGATACTGAAATTTTACCGTCAGCAATAGCCTGCATAACTTTACCGATTCCCTGGATACCAATACGGTTACCGATGAAGTTAGGTGTGTCTTTTGCCCAAACAATACCTTTACCAAGAACAACTTCACCAAACCATGCCATGAAATCAAGAACTTCTTTGTCTGTCTGTGCATCAGGAATAAGTTCAAGAAGATGCATGTAGCGGACAGGGTTGAAGAAGTGTGTTCCCATGAAATGCTTTTTGAAGCTGTCGCTTCTTCCTTCGCTGATCTGAGCAAGAGGAATACCTGAAGTGTTAGAAGAGATTATTGAATTCGCGCTTCTTACACCGTCAATTCTTTCGAAAAGTTTTCTTTTGATGTCAAGATTTTCAACAACAACTTCGCAGATCCAGTCGCAGTCTGCAAGCTTGTCGAAATCATCTTCAAGGTTACCGGTAGAAATAAGCGCTGCATCTTTTTTAGACATGATTAGAGCAGGCTTGTTCTTTAGAGTTGCCTGAAGTCCTGCTTCTACAATCCTGTTTCTTGCTGCAGGATCATTTTTTTCTTCATCTTTAAGGTCGAAAGGTACGATATCAAGAAGCAGTGTAGGAACTCCAGCACTTGCAAGCAAAGCAGCAATGCCACCACCCATGATACCAGAACCGATTACAGCGGCCTTCCGGATTTTTCTGGTCATATTTTACCTCCTAAAAAATATATGAATGTTAAAAAACGGGAAACCAGATATAAAATGAAATCTTTAATGTCATTAACAAAGAGATTATTTAAATGTCAAGAAAAAACACCATTCAGTTTTAGGCGTACCTAAAACATAATTATCTCTTTATTTTCAACTACTTATATCAAAATCCCCAACTTTTTGGTGCCTTTTTTATACTATTTTTCTTCGTTTTGTTCAGTCATTTCAAGCTCTATATCATCAAGAGCCTCCATCGCCTCATTCATATCGTCAAAAATGAGTGCGTTATACCCGACTTCTTTCTCAGCTTCCTGCATAGCCGCAAAAAGCCAGACCTGAGGGTCGACTACCCTTATAACCTCGCTTGCTCCCATTTCATAGAGTTTTTTCTGAACTTTTGTTATTTCAGATACATTGGCTGAAACTATTTCTCCGCTGTTTTTCATTTTGAAATTTCTCAAATCAGAAAAAACAGTAAACCCTTTTTTCAGTTTCGCAGCCTCTCTAAGAACATCCTCAGCAAAATCCATGTAGTCATCAATAGTAACCTCTCCGTACTCTATGACTAATCGATTTTTCTCAGGATCTGCATAAACATCATTCATAACCCGTTTCTCCTCCAAAAAATTTTTACCTGCCGGATCAACAAACCTTAACCCCGATTAAATCTGATACATAAAACATACTCCATTAAAGAAGCATGAAAAAACTTTAACAGAATTTATTCAAACTCAAGATTTAATGACGACTAAAAAGGAATATCATCATCTTCTCCGCCCGGATTACCGCCGGAAAAGCTGTCAAAACCATCATTGCCGTAAGCCGGCTGAGACTGGCGGTAGTCACCGCCCGGCTGAGGAGCCTCATACTGTCCCGGCGGTGAGTATGCCGGGCCGTCATTTCTTGGTGCAGAATCAAGCATATTTAGATCATTTGCTACAATTTCTGTGATATAATGGACAGCACCGTTCTTTTCATAGGATCTGGTCTGAATCTTACCTTCTATATAAACCTTGCTCCCTTTTTTCAAATATCTGGCGCAAACTTCTGCAAGGCCTCTGAAAACAACAATTCTGTGCCATTCTGTCTTTTCTCTTTTTTCTCCTGTATTCCTGTCTTTCCAGGTTTCACTGGTGGCTATTGAAAAGCTGCACACAGGATTTCCGTCCTGGGTATACCTCATTTCGGGATCACGGCCAAGATTACCCACAAGTATAGCCTTGTTAACTCCACTCATAAAAAAAGCCCTTTCGGTTTTTTTAAAAAAGATTAAAAGACTCTTAAAGAAAGATTAAATTATTCACTTATCACAATAATCCAGACAGAGCAAAGACATATTTTTACATATTTCCTCAATGACCCGGAATCATTATTTTATAACCAATACAGCAGTCTCCAACCCTGCTCCACACCATAAAAAAACTATCTGCTCAGGGAGAAGAAACAAATGTTTTTGCAATATTTGAAGTATATACAATCACCTGATTCAAGATATTCATAAGCTCCATATGAACCTCATGGGTCTCAATCGACTCTTCCCTCCTGCATACAATTCTTTCCAGATGCCTGACTCTGTACTGGAGTTCCAGATCAAGGTATTTTCTTTCCTTTGTCATAATTTTCGCTGCCTTTGAAAGATCTTTTTCATCAAAAGCCTCTTTTAAAAGAGAGATCTGACTTACAGCCTTGCTGTGATAAATCTCAAGCTCTTCTCTTCCTTCAGCGGAAAAATCAATATTCAAAGCCTTTTTCTTTCCAAGAAGATTTAAAAAATTACGTTCTATCAAATCGCCGATACTCTCAAGATCCTTAACAATTGAAATCATCGAATAAATTCTGTGCTGATCGTCCTTGGAAACACTTTCTCTTGCAACCTGAAAAAGATAGTCACTTATCTTTTTTTCGAGAAAATCTATCTCTCTTTCTCTCAGCCTGACCCCTTCTTCCAGACTTCGCCCCGGAAACCTTCTGTCTTCTTCATTCTTATATTTTCCTGAAAAAGGCATAGCCGCAATAATAAGCATCTCTCTGACTGTGGAAGCCATTCTTCCGATTTCTTTCCTTGAAAGATAAACAGCCACATCGGCCGCAACAATTTTTGTATCATCAAGATATGTCAGAAACAGAATTTTTTCCTCATCAGGCTCCGGAACATCTGGAAAAATTTTTTCAATCATTTTTGCAAAAGGTCTCGTCAAAGGGAGAAAAACAATCCCCACAAAAAGATTAAAAAATGTATGGGCATTGGCTATCTGCCGTTCCACCCCGGAACCGAGATATTTCCCTGAAAAAATAACAGCTTCTATAAAAAAGCCCAGAACAGGCAAAATCAGAATCACCCCTGATATCTTGAACAGGATATGAGACAAAGCCACTCTTTTAGCATTTTTTGCAGCTCCTGCTCCTGCTATGACTGCAGTTGCGCAAGTGCCTATATTTGAACCAAGAACCACAGGAACAGCCTGATAAAATTCAATGAGTCCATGCCCGGCAAGAACCATCAGTATACCTGTAAGTGCATTGCTGCTCTGAATAACAGCTGTAATGACAAGCCCTGCAGCAACACCAGTATAGGGATTGGAAAGATTTTCAAGAACATTTGTAAGCTCCGGCAGTTCGCGAAGAGGCTCTACAGCATAACCCATAAGCTCCATTCCGTAAAAAAGAAGACCAAAACCTATAAGGGCATCTCCCCAGCTTTTCATGGAATCGCTTCCTGAAAAAAAACGTATTCCAAAGCCTGCAACAACAAAAAAAAGAGAATAATCAAGGATTTTAAACGCTATAAGCTGGGTCGTAACCGTTGCGCCTATGTTTGCCCCAAGTATTATGGGCAGAGTACTTGCAAAAGTCATAAGCCCTGCCTGGACAAAACCGACAAGCATAACCGTTGTTGCACTGCTAGACTGAAGAATTGTTGTAACCGCACCTCCGGACAGAAAACCCTTGACGCTGCTCTGGGAAATTCCTGAAAGAAGACGTCTCAGCTCATCTCCCGCAGCTTTTTTAAGACTCTGGCTCATCATATCAAGTCCGAAAAGAAAAAAAGAAAGGCCTCCCAGAAGAAACATTGAAAACTTTACAAAATCAAAACCTGAATCCAGCATATAAATTTATCTTTCCATGTCATACTTTTTCATTTAATAAACCCTTTGGCAGAACTTAAAAGCAGTTCATTCCGGTTTAAACAACAAAAACAGATAGAATTTTTAAAAAATTTTAAATCAACAATAAAGTTTGACTTTAGTTAAACATTTTTTTTTTGCAAGAAATAATTTACCTTAAAATTAAGAATCAAACATATTATCAAAAATCCGGAATCCGGAAACATTAAATATATAAAGATATATCAAAAAAAGGGCCCTAAATTGTCTATAAACATTCAAAGCAAAATTTTTCATGCCCCGACCGAAGGGATGGCATCAGCCAGACGCACGTCTCTTGGCAAAAAAATTAAAAAGGCAAAAGACAGAACATATCCTGTTTTTGCATCTGTTCCCCCGGGTTTCTCAAATGCAGCCTTTCAAGAGGCAAAATCAAAGCTTTTATCTGTCAAAAATCTTCACATAACAAAAGGAGGAATTTCATTTAATGCAGATTTTGAAAATCTTATTAAATCTAACCTCTTACTTGGAATACCCTCTAAAATACTTTTAAGGCTCGGAAAATTCAGAGTTTTCAATTTTACTGACCTTGAAAATGAGATTGAAAAAATCCCTTTTGAACTTTTTATATTCAGAAACTCCGTAATAAAAATTTCTGCTTCATCCAGAAAATCAAAACTTATCCATACCGGAGCAGTTGAAGAAGCTGTTCTAAAAGGGGTGAAACAAAGACTTGAGCAAAACTGCGCCCTTGATTTTCCGGGACACACACAAGCTTTGATAAAAATCAGAATATCCAGAGACAATGCAGTTGTTTCCATGGATTCGTCAGGGGAATCCCTTCACAAAAGAGGACTGAAAAAACTGTCCTGCGATGCTCCCATCAGGGAAAATCTTGCTTTTGCAGGATTGTTCAGCTCCGGATATACCGGAGACTGTTTATTTTTTGATCCCATGTGCGGAAGCGGAACTTTTTCAGGAGAGGCTTTTCTTATTGCATCAAACACCCCTCCGGGAATATTCAGAAGCTTTGCATTTGAAAACTGGCCGATTTACGACCAGTCTCTTCACAATAAAATCATCGAAAAAGAAAAAAGCAAAATCATCAAAGTAAAAAATAAAATATTCACTTCAGACTCTGACTGCAAAAACGTTTTAACTGCGAGAAAAAATCTCTTAAAAACAGGAACAGAAAATATTTCTTTTTTCTGTTCAGATTTTTTTGATTTAAAAAAACAGGCCGGTCCGGGGACAATTGCAATCAATCCGCCGTACGGAATAAGGATCGAAAAAGAGAAAAAACTTTTAAAAAAAATAAGATTAAAGCTCATAAACGATTTTTACGGCTTCAATCTTATCCTTACAATCCCTAAATCATTCCAGGATAATTATTTTTCGGCCAGAAACTTCGATCTCATACCTTTTGTTCACGGAGGAATAGAGATGAACCTTTTGACCGGAAAAATAAAATGACAGCTATGAGGCTTTTTTCCCAAGCCTTACTATAAGCTCTCCTATTCTGTTTTTTTCCATTTCTTTTACAGTCACAGACAGATTGCCTATTTCTATGACTTCCTTTTCTTCAGGAATTCTTCCGATATACTCAAGAATATAACCGGAAAAAGTATCGTAACTCGGGGATTCGGGAATATTCTGCTTAAGCTTTCTGTTTACATCTTCTATTGCAGCTTTTCCAAGAACTATCCACTCATTTGCCTTTATCTTTACAATGTGAGGCTCCACATAATCGGTTTCATCACTTATTTCACCGACAATTTCCTCAAGCACGTCCTCAAGGGTAATAAGGCCTGATACTCCGCCATGTTCATCCACAACAATTGCCATATGGTTTTTTCTGTATTTGAACTGATGGAGAAGAGTGTTGATTCTTTTATGCTCAGGAATAAAATAAGGCTCTCTCATAACCTCCCTGATGCTTGGCCATGAACCGTGTTCGGAGTAGTATCTGAAAATGTCCTTTATATGAACCGTCCCGATTATGTTGTCGATATTCCCTTCCTTTACAGGAAATCTTGAGAATCCTGCCTCAAGAAGAGATCTCATTTCCGGAACATTGTCGATGTCTATTACAAACATATCCCTTCTCGGACGCATTATTTCAGAAGCCGAGATATCATCGAACTCAAATACGTTTCTTATAAGCTCGCGCTCTTCTCTTCTTATCTCGCCCTCTTCCTCTCCTACTTCAACATATGTGAGAAGCTCCTCCTCTGTCACTGTAGGAAGCTTGTCGATTCTTCCTATAAGAAGGGGAATAAAGTCCATGATTTTGATAAAAGGGAAAAAAAGCCAGTAAAGCCAGAACAGGGGATAGATAACTATCTTGGCAATAATCAGGTTATTGTGGGTAGCCATGGATTTAGGCAGAATCTCACCAAACACCAGAATAAGAAAAGTCATTACACCGGTAGCAATCCCGACGCCTGTACTGCCGTACACTTCAATGGCAGCAGCAGTCGCAAGCGATGATGCGGCAATATTTACAAGATTGTTTCCTATGAGGATTGTAGTCAGGAGCCTGTGAGGATTTTCCTTCATCCTTCTGATAAGCTGGCTGAATTTATCCTGATTTTTTGCGAGATGTCTTGTTTTTGCTTCATTCAGGGAAAAAAGAGCGATTTCAGCTGATGAAAAAAAGCCTGACAAAAAGACAAGAAAAAAAAGGCTTATTAATTTTATTTCCATTTATTTTCTTCTTGAAAAAAAATATCCTTGTTGTTTATAGTATTGTTCTGTATTCATTTTATTTTGTCACAAATTAATTCAATATAAGTTTTAGTTCAATGAAAAAAAATTTTTTTTTACTTCTACTCATTATCTCTTCATCTGCATCCTGGGCTGAAGACCTGAACTTCCATAAAAAACCGATCCCTTCCAGGACATTTTCTTTTTTTTTTGAAAATGACACTTTTTTCAATACTGACAGGGAATATACAAACGGCATAAGACTTTCAATGACTTATGCAAACCTTCCTCCTAATTATTCATCTATACAGAATCTGCTTGAAAAAATAGGTTATTTTACAAAAATTTCAGATGAAAACAGAAAAAATGCATATTCTCTGAGTATAGGGCAGAACATATACACCCCAGAAGATACAGAATCAAAGGGTATTGTAAAGAATGAAAGGCCGTATGCAGGGCTCACCTATATTGGAGCAGGAATAATTTCTGCATCAGACACGGAGATGAAAACACTTGAAATTTCAGCTGGAATGATAGGCCCCTTGTCTCTGGCAGAAAAAACTCAGAAAACCATACACGAAGCATTTAACTGGAAAGATCCGATGGGATGGGATAATCAGCTTTCAAATGAGCCTTTTCTCGAACTGGTTTATGCTCAGAGGTGGAAAACAAAAGAAAAAACAAATCAGGGATTTGGTTTTGACTTTATACCTGAAATCGGGGCTGGAGTCGGAAATGCCCTGATCTATCTGCAGGCAGGAATAGGTTTCAGAGCAGGATACAATATACCAAATGACTTCGGAACTCCAAGAATCAGGCCGGCAACAGACACAAATTTCCCCCTCGATGAAACAGACCCAAGATTCAACCCCAGATACAAAAGACTTGGAATCTATTTTTTCTGCAGCGCAGATGCCAAACTGGTACCCAGAAATATATTTCTTGACGGAAATACATTCAGAAACAGCCACAGTGTAAAAAGACATCCGGTTACAGGCACTACCGTGGCAGGAATAGGTTTCATAGTCCACAGATTCAATATCATTTACGGCCATGTCTTTGATTCAAAGCTTTATAAAGGCCAGAAAGACAGGCAGTACTACGGTACAATCAGTATTTCATACACCTGGTAAATTTCCTTAACTACAAAACTTTCTCAAGAAAACTTCTGGTTCTTTCATTTTCAGGCGAAGTGAAAATCTTTTCAGGATGCCCTTCTTCAACAATCCTTCCCTCGGCCATAAAAATCACACGGTCAGCCATCTCCCTTGCAAACCCCATTTCGTGAGTGACAACAGCCATTGTCATCCCTTCTTTTGCAAGCTTTTTCATTACATCGAGAACATCCCCGACAAGTTCGGGGTCAAGAGAACTTGTAGGTTCATCAAACAAAAGAGCCTTTGGATTGAGGGCAAGCGATCTTGCAATGGCAATTCTCTGCTGCTGACCGCCGCTCAACTGATCAGGGTAGGCATATGCCTTCTCCTTCAGCCCTACTTTTTCCAGAAGCATCAGAGCAGTTTTTTCAGCTTCTTTTCTGCTCACTTTTCTCACTTCCACAGGCCCAAGACAGATGTTGTCCATGACAGTTTTATGGGGGAAAAGATTGAACTGCTGAAAAACCATTCCAATTTCAGTTCTTATAAAATTGATATTTGTATTTTTTGAACAAAGGTCGTAACCGTCTGCAATCACTTTTCCTGAACTTACCTTTTCAAGCCTGTTCATGCATCTCAAAAGAGTTGATTTGCCTGAACCGCTGGGCCCGATTATTACAACGACCTCACCAGGGCTTATATGAAGATTGATCCCTTTTAAAACCTCATTGTCTCCAAAAGACTTGCATACATTTTCTATTTTTATCATTTCTCAAAATCCGATGATTTATGAATAATCAAGTTTGTCTTCAACCTTTGCAAGCAGTCTTGCAATTATAAAGGTAAAAAACAGATACACAATTCCTGCTCCTACAAGGAACTGAACATAATCATAATATCTTGCTCCCATTACCTTGGCTGAGTACATAAGCTCCTGGGTTCCAATAACAGAAACAAGTGATGAGTCCTTTAAAAGAACAATTGCTTCATTGCCAAGGGGAGGGATAATTTTTTTCATTGCCTGAGGAAGAATTATATGCCGCATCGTCTGGCTGTAGGAAAGTCCGATCGATCTTCCGGCCTCCATCTGCCCCTGGCCTACAGCCTGAATTCCTGCTCTTACAATTTCTGCAACATAAGCACCGCTGTTAAGACCCAGAGCAATTATACCCACCATCAGAGGGTCAGGCGACATGGAATGGCCTGTAATTATATTGAAAAGCTGGGGAACGCCGAAATAAATGAAGAAAATCTGCAAAAGCATTGGCGTGCCTCTGAAAATCTGCACATAAAACCCGCTGAACCATCTGAAGCACAATATTCTTGAAACTCTTCCCATTCCAAGGAGCACACCAATCAAAAGGCCAATTGCAACAGCCCCGAGGGTAAGCTTAAGAGTTACCACAGCTCCCGACAACATGAAAATTTTATGCTTCCATAAAAGACTTAAGTCTATCATTTTTTATCTCCTGAATACAAAATTTAAAAAAACTTATAATTTAAGATTAATGATATGAAAAGGATAAATTAAAAGAAGGAAACAATTTATTATCGACTCAAGACCTTACAAAAAGGCTCAGGCTTTCTAAAACCTGAGCCCTGGTATTATCTGTTTTTTTTACACAGAACACCCTGAAGTTAAAAAAAGCAGATGATTTATTTCAGCTTTGAGCAGTTTCGGCTTTTTTAAAGGATTTTAAAACAGTCTCAAGAGTTACATAAACACCCACAGCACACAAAATACTGTTGACTGGTGCAATCCCCGGAAGAAAACGAGCCGCCAAAACGCCTGAAATCCATGCTGCAACAGCAGAGTACCTTATTTTTTCAAAGTCTGTATTTTCAAGCAGTGAATAGTCCCGGTTCCTTACAATGAAGTAATCGGCAATGATTATACCTCCTATGGAAGGGAGCATTGTATTCAGAAAGCTAAGCCAGCCAACGAAATTATTGTAAAGATAAACCGCCATCAGAGTACCAAGCACACCGTTGAATAAAACCATGAATTTTTTCGGAAGCTTTGTAATATTGGAAAATCCGAGTCCCGAAGCGTAAAGTGCATTGTCATTTGTTGTCCAGATATTGAGGCCGAGAATAATTACAGCCCAGACTATCATCCCCTGTTTGAGAAGCACTTCTGAAATATCTGCTTCCTGATAAAATGATGCTCCCACAGCTCCGAACAGAAACATAAGGCTGTTTCCCACAAAAAAAGCAATCACAGTTGACCAGACAGCAGTTCCGGTTGTTCTGGAAAATCTTGTAAAGTCAGGTGTAAGTGTTCCTCCGCTTATAAACGATGCCGTACATATGCCTATTGCGGTAAACAGGCTCATCTGCTCAACAGGTTTCGCATTAAACCATGCAGATATTCCACCGAACTCTGAAAAGGCTGTCCCGATAGAAAAAAAGCCCAGTACAGCGATTGAAGGAACCGCTATAAAGCTCAAAAGAGTAAGAGCCCTTATGCCGAACCATGCAGTTGCTGTCATGAGAACACCGGATGCTATTGTAAGAAAATAAAGATTAAGACCTGTAATTTTCTGAACCGGAAGAGCAAACATTGCGACACCAACGCC
>JBFWJK010000039.1:0-20161 GCA_050253255.1 Desulfobacteraceae bacterium
GATCAAAACCTGCCATATGTAACTACGAATTTTATTATACTGATATTCTTGAAAAATCTGCAAACCCCTTAAAAATATCATCTATATTTGATAAAAGAGCTATTCTGTTGTTTTTAATTTTATCGTTTTCTGCCATTACCATCACATTGTCAAAAAAGCTGTCGACTTCATCTTTTATGGAAGCAACCTCAAAAAGTGCGTCTTTGATTTTACCCTCTTTAGCAAAAACAGCTGATTTTTCCTTTACAGCTTCTGCTTTTATATAAAGATTTTTTTCATCTTCAGATTCAAACAAAGACTCATCGATTGAAGAAGGTACAGTTTCCGCTTTTTTCAAAATATTGCCAACCCTCTTAAAGCCGCTTGCAAGGGATGAAAAATGCTCTTTATCGCTTTCACGTAAAAGAGTAATAGCCGAAACCCTTTCCCAAACATTTGGAATAACATCGCAGTCAGCTGAAATTACAGCCATTACAAGATCCCTTAAATAGCCTTCGTCAACAAGAATCTGCTCCATTCTGACTGCAAAAAACTCCATTATTTCATCTAAAACTATATCTTTATCTTTTGTCATGAATGAAGAAAACTGATCAAGTGAAAATTCTGCCATTTCCCTTAATGAAGCAAGACCTCTTTTTTCCTTTAAAATCTGGATTATACCTATACACTGCCTTCTTAATGCATAAGGGTCTGATGCTCCGGTCGGAACAAGCCCGATTGAAAAACATCCGCAGATTGAGTCAAGCTTGTCTGCTATTGAAACGGCATATCCTGTTTTTGTAGTTGGAAGCTTTGCACCTGCACCAACAGGCATGTAGTGTTCTTCAATCCCTTTTGCAATATTTTCTGAAAAGCCTTTATTTTGTGCATAAATTCTTCCCATTATCCCCTGAAGGTTTGCAAACTCCCCAACCATCTGGGATACAAGATCCGCCTTACAAATCGATGCTGCAGTTTTTGCATCATTTGTTTCATTTTCATCAAAGCCGAGTTTTTTACAGATAAATTCCGTATTTTTAACTATCCTTGAAACCTTTTCCCTTATTGAACCAAGCTTTGCCTGAAACATTACATTTTCAAGCTCCCTGTTCCATGTCTCAAAATCTGTTTTTGAATCAACATCAAAGAAAAAGTCGGCATCAGACAGTCTTGCCCTTAAAACTCTTTCATTACCATTTATTACAATTTTTTCATTGTTTGGTTTTATGTTTGAGATTGTAATAAAATACGGAAGCATTTTTTCATTGTCATCCAAAACGGCAAAATACTTCTGATGTTTTTTCATTGCAGTATATAAAACTTCATCGGGAAGGTTTAAAAATCTGTCTTCAAACGTACCTGTCAAAACTACAGGATATTCAACAAGATTTGTTACTTCATCAAGAAGATCATTATCCTCAAAAACATGTCCTCCGGCTTTAACAGCAGCATCTTTTATCTGAGCCTTAATAAGATTTCTTCTTTTATCTGAATCTGCAATAACAAATGCGGTTTCAAGATTTTTTTCATATACTTCAGGACTGTCAATCAAGACACTTCCGCTGTTGTGAAATCTGTGCCCGCTTGTATATTTTGAAGATTTTATTCCCTCAATTTCAAATTCAATGAGCTCTTTTCCCAGAAGTGCCGTAAAACCGGTAACCGGCCTTGCAAAGGTCATATCAAGGTCTGCCCATCTCATACTTTTTGGAAAGGGAATCTTTTTTACAAGCTCCACAAGGAGTTCCTTTAAAATATCTTTTGTAAAAAAAACATCTTCTTTTTTTACTGCACAAAGATACCTTCCCTTTTCAGTTTCTTCTATCTCAATGTCTTTTACATCAATACCAATTTTTTCAGCAAATTTTACTGCAGGGGTCTGGGGCTTCCCATCTTTAAAGGCAACTTTTTCAGGAGGTCCCATAACCTTTGTCTGAGCTTCCTTTTGTTTTTCTGAAATATCTTTTATTATAAGAGCAAGTCTTCTTGGAGTTGAAAATCTTGAAATTTCCTTAAAATCAATTCTTTTATCCAAAAGATTTTTTTCAAGGAAAGAAGACATAAAATCAAGTGCAGGACTTATATATCCTGCAGGAATTTCTTCAGATGATATTTCAAATAAAAAATCAGTCATATCCTAATTTCCTGTATTCTGTTTTTTAAGCAGGGGGAATCCCATTTCTCTTCTCTGTTCAAGAAAAGCTTCTGAGCATGCCCTTGCAATATTTCTTATTCTTCCGATATAGCCTGTTCTTTCAGTTACACTTATTGCTCCCCTTGCATCTAAAAGATTGAATGTGTGAGAACATTTAAGACAGAATTCGTATGCAGGAAGAACAACACCTTCTTTAATAAGACGATGGGCTTCGGATTCATATTTTGAAAAAAAGTCATGGAGAAGAGAAGTATCTGCAAGCTCGAAATTATATTTTGACTGCTCAACTTCCTGGGTATGGAAAAGATCGCCGTAACTTAACTCATCGTTCCATTTCAAATCGTATACATTGTCAACACCCTGAATATACATTGCAATTCTTTCAAGGCCGTATGTTATTTCAACTGAAACAGGCTTGACCTCAATACTTCCTGTCATCTGAAAATATGTGAACTGGGTTATCTCCATTCCGTCAAGCCATACTTCCCATCCAAGGCCTGAAGCTCCAAGAGTCGGTGATTCCCAGTCGTCTTCCACAAATCTTATGTCATGTTCAAGGGGATTGATTCCAAGCACTTCAAGACTTCTTAAATATTTTTCCTGAATATCCGAAGGGGAAGGCTTTATTAAAACCTGAAACTGATAATAATGCTGGAGTCTGTTGGGGTTTTCTCCGTACCTTCCGTCTGTAGGTCTTCTTGAAGCCTGAACATATGCAGTTTTCCAAGGCTCAGGGCCAAGAGATCTTAAAAGTGTTGCATGGTGAAAAGTACCGGCGCCCACTTCTGTGTCATAGGGCTGGGACAGAAAACATCCCTCATCTGCCCAGTACTTTTGAAGATTAAAAACAAGATCCTGAAAATTCATAGTAAATTTTCCTTAAATATTTCGATTTGGAAATTAACCAAAAAAACCTTTATTTTCTAAAGGCTTCTGGAATTCAGTTAACAATTAAATTTTATATATAAAAAACAAACCTCTTCCTTATACCCAAATCAGGCTTACTTCAAGTCTGTCTTTTATTTAGTTGCTGAACAAAAAACTCTCGTTTCCGGCCAATCACTATTTTTCAAATAAAATTCCGTCAGGTTCAGGTCTGGTGTCAAGAACCATGGCCCCCTCAATTTTTGAAAGTTCAAAAGCCCATATGGATTTAAGTTTTGAAATATCCTTTTCAGAACCGACCGCCCACATGCATCCGCCTGCGCCTGCGCCGGTAAATCTTGCTCCGCAATTGTTCTGTCTGGCAGTTTCAAAAAGTTTTTTCCCTGATTTATCAAGAACATCAGGAGTCATCTCAAGACGCAGATCCACCTCACGGTTTACAATTTTCCCAAGTCCGGAAAAATCTTTTTCAGCAAAACAAAGACAGAATTCATGGGAAAGAAGTGCAATTTCGTTCCAGATTTCTCTGTATTTGCCGGAAACAAACTGTTCACGCCATCTTGTATTAACAGAATGGGAGTCGTGTGTTTTGCCGGTATATGCAACAAGAAAATGTTTTTCCGCCTTTTTAAACTCATCTTTTCTTAAAAGGGTGGTATTTTTAAAATCAGGCCATGACCAGACATCGGTCCAGTGCCATGCATTTGCACCGCCATATGCAGCGCAGAGATGATCCTGAAGACCGCACGGTACTCCTGCAACCGCACTTTCAATCAAATGAGCTCTTAAAGCGGCATCTCTTGCAAAAACCCTTTCCTCGTTCAGAAGTTCCATCAGAAGGGAAACAAGGGCAACAGCAAATACGGAAGAACCTCCAAGGGCGCTTTTCGGCGGAGATGACGATTCGATTCTCACTTCAAGCCCGGCACAGTCAAAGGAATCGCAGATCGCAAAAACAAGCCCAAGATCATGATTGTAAGGCGCTCTTTTCGATTTGAATGTTGCATCCTCAAATCCCTTTGAACTGACCTTGATATAATCTCTTTCGTATGGATGCAGACTGACCCTGGTTCTAAGGTCTATTGCCATATTAAATGTGACAGGGCAAAGATCTGCCATGGGAAAGCTGAAGGTGTTTATGTCCAGGGTTCCGGCAAAATCAATCCTGCAGGGGGCTGATGCGCAAAAGGTCTTTTTTTCAAGTATTTCCTCTAAATTTATCATGGCTTTTTGATAAATCCCTTTTTCAATTCTGCCCTAAAAAAAATCATAAGGCTTCGGTTTCAAGACAATTGATAATTCTTTGTGAATTAAACTCTTTTCCTGTACTGTAGGAAAGAAAACCGCTTAAAAACTTACTGCAATCCCTGATATTTTTTACTGAAAATCTTAATTTTGAAGCTGTTTCAAACTCATTTTCCCTGATCCACAAAAGCTGTTTCACATTAACTGCAGAAAGACTGCCATTGAAAAAGTCACAGCATTTACTGCACAGTATGCCTCCTTTGTCAAATCTGAACCTGAAGTTTTTAAGGCTTTTCTCAAGCTCTTTACCGCAGGATGCACACCTTGAAAGCATTGGATCAAATCCGGAAAATTTTAAAAAATAAACCTGAAAATAAAGATTTGCCGCCTGGGGCGAAATTTTATTTTCATTTAAAACTCCAAGAAGAAAAACAAGCAAATCATAAATTCTCTTCTGGGGTGTATTTGCAAATATCCAGCTTGTAATTATTTCCGCCCAGTATGATGCAAAAGCAAGCTTTAAAATATTCATTCTGATTTCTTCAAAAGGTTCTTCCAGCATGACTTCTGTAAGAACAGGAAGATTTCCCCTTTTACCTGATGAATAAATTATTTTTGAGATTGTATATAGTTCCAGTTTACCTGAAAATCTTTTTTTACTTTTTTTTGCATTTTTTGCAATAACCGAAACACTGCCCAGTTCTCTGGTAAAATAGGTAAGAATGTAATCATAATCTCCGAACTCTGTTTTTCTCAGAAGAACGGAGTCCAACGGAACCTGATCCATATAGGCAAAAATCCTTATCCCGGCAGCTCTTCGCTATTCAATTATTGTAATGTGCATATTCTCTTTAAGATCTTCAATCCACTTTTCAAATCTTTTTTCTACTTCCTGATTGTAAAGAATCCTTCTTATCTCAGGAGCGGCCTGTTCAAAATCTGTTTTACCGCTTTCCTTTTTGTCAGAAATATAAAAAAGCTGTATCCCCCTTGAAGTAAAAAGAGGTGAGCTAACATCACCGATACCGAGATTTTCAACAGCCGATTTTATTGAGTCTGAAAGATCACCTTTTTTAAAATATCCAAGATTGCCTGATAAAACTTTTATACCATCAAAGTAAGAATCAGCTCCCTCAGAAATTTCAGCAAATTTCTTTCCCGCAGAAACATTTTCTTTTATATTTTCAAGCTTTTTTATTATTTCAGCCTTGTCCTTTTCCTCAAATTCACCTGAAGGAACAGTTATATGCCATATTTCAAAAGCCTCTTCACCGCCGTATTTATCAGGATTGTCCTCATAGTATTTTTTTACATCTTCATTGGTTATTACTATTTTCGACCTTACTTCATAATCTATAAGCTTTTTCTTTAATATCTGCTGTCTTAACTTTTTCTTATAATCTTCAAGGGTCATCCCTTCCATCATAAGAGCTGATTCAAGCTCTTCCCCGGTAAGGTTCTGCTCCTTTTTAATGTTGTTTACAAACTGTTCAACTTCCTCTTCTTCAACTTCAACCTTTGACCTTTTTGCAGCAATTTCAGCAATTTTTTCATCAACAAGGTTTCTCAGCATCCGTCCCCTGACTTCCTCAATAAGCTCTTTTTCTTCAGCTTCAGAATATCCGGCAGACTTTATCCTTTCCACAAAAGGCTCTATTTCCTTTTCAAGCTCCCTGTAGGTAATAATTTCATTGTCAACCTCGGCAACTATCCTGTCAACAAGCTTCTGTGCCCCGAAACAGACATTTGCCGCCAGAACAAAAAAAAGCATAGTATATTTCAAAATATTCATTTTCAATTCCCGTTAAATTATAATTTGCCTTCTTTTAATACATCAGCCCAGTTTTCTCTGACAATATTTATTTCAGTTGTTTTTTTAAGTTCTTCAAGAAGATTGTCATACCCGGACTGTATCTTTAATCTTTTAACACTTTTCAAAACAGCGTCAGCAATATCATCATCATCTCTTACATCATCAGGGTTCAAATCGTTGTTTTCACAATATTTCAAAAAAGCATTCCTCAGCTCCTCTTCCTTAACCTCAACATTTTTATCAATTATTGAAGAAAGAGCCTTTTTTACGGCCATCTCTCTTTTAAATCTTTTTTCAAAAACTGCAGGCTCAATTGCATTATTTTTTAAAAGCTCTTCAAAAACATTGTCAGGATACTCGTTTTTTACATCTGCAAGATCTTTTTCAAACTCTTCATTTGTGTATACGATCCCGTTTTGTGATGCATAATCAAGAATAATCTGTTCTTCAATGAGCTGTGCAAGTACATCTTCCTTGAGTTCCAGATGATTCTTTAGCACATAATTGTGGGAATAACCAAGTTTTGTCACCTCAAAAGCAGCTTCAAAGTCGTCAGCAGTAATTGTTGAACTTCCAACATTTGCTATTACAATGAGCCTGCTTTCTTTTTTTCCGGAAGGACAGCCGAAAAGTAAAACCGAAATCAAAAGACTTAATACAATTTTTTTCATAAAAATCCTTAATAATTAATTATCCGAAACTTTTAAAAAGCTGTTCAGGCTGAAGCCTGCAAATGTCCGTTTAAAGTCATCAGAATATTTTTTGCTGTCATAAATGTCGGTTTTGCACCCTTTGTGTCAACGCAGAGCTTTAAATCCGAATCAAATTTCCAGCCCTTGTTGTCTTCTGCAAGTTCTTTCAGTGCAACAGGATTCTTAACATAGTTTTTTGAAAAAATAAAAGTAAGACCTGTTCCTGACATATCAAGCTGGGTAATTCCTGTCTTAACACAGATTATTCTGAGCATTATTTTAAGAAGAAGATTTTCAGCCTCCTTTGGAAGCCTTCCGTAACGGTCGGTAAGCTCAAGCTTGAATTCCCTGAGCTTTTTAAGATCCTCAAGCCTTGAAAGCCTTCTGTAAATAATCATCCTCTGATCGATATCAGGTATGTAGGCTTCAGGAATGTAAGCACTCAGCCCGATATTTATTTCCGGTTCAAGAGTTTCCCTGATTTCCTCGCCCTTGAGGTTTGCAACCTCATTTTGAAGAAGCCTTAAGAACATGTCATAACCTATTGCAGAAACATGACCTGACTGGGATGCTCCAAGTATATCCCCTGCCCCTCTTATCTGCAGATCACCCATTGCAAGCTGAAAACCTGCTCCAAGTTCAGAATACTGCATTAAAACCTTGAGTCTTTTCCGGGCTTCCTTTGTAAGCCGGTTCTCCTCGGGAACAAAAAGATATGCATGGGCCTGGTTTCTGCCCCTTCCTATCCTTCCTCTCAGCTGATAAAGCTGGGAAAGACCGAAACGGTCAGCCCTGTTTATTATCATTGTGTTTGCATCGGGGATATCAAGACCTGATTCAACAATTGTTGTACACACAAGAACATCGGTTTCCTTGTGGATAAACTTTTTCATGGCCTCTTCGAGCTGCTTTTCAGGCATTCTTCCGTGTGCCTTGCCGATTTTTACATTGGGAAGAATCTTTTCAAGGAAAGAACATATTCCGTCAATGGTTTCTATACTGTTATGTACAAAATAAACCTGTCCGCTGCGTTTTATTTCCTTCAGGACAGCCTCTTTCACAACATTTTCATCAAAACCTGAAATATATGTATTTACCGGCTGTCTCGCTTCTGGAGGAGTTGAAATAATACTTATATCCCTGATTCCAGAAAGTGAAAGGTGAAGAGTTCTTGGAATTGGAGTTGCTGTAAGTGTCAGAACATCAACTGAAGCCTTGAGTCCCTTTATTTTTTCCTTATGCTTCACTCCGAATCTCTGCTCTTCATCGATTACAAGAAGCCCCAGAGATTCGAATTTTATGTCACTTTGCAAAAGTCTGTGGGTCCCGATAACAATATCTGCCTCACCTGATTTCATTTTATTTATGATTTCAAGCTGCTCTTTTCTTGTCTTGAATCTGTTAAGAACAAAAATGTTTACAGGATATCCATCAAATCTTTCTGAAAAGGTCTTGAAATGCTGTTCTGCAAGAATTGTTGTTGGAACAAGAACGGCTGTCTGCTTTCTTTCGCTCCATGCCTTAAATGCGGCTCTTACGGCAACCTCTGTTTTTCCGTAGCCCACATCTCCGCATATCAGTCGATCCATAGGTTTTTTGGAAGTCATATCCCTTAATACATCTTTTATGGCCTTTAACTGCCCGCTTGTTTCAACATATGGAAATCCTGCTTCAAAATCCTTGAAAAGATCATCGGGAGGACTGAATGCATACCCTGATTCAACTTCCCTTTTGGCATAAACGGAAAGAAGCTCCTTTGCAATTTTTTCCGCTTTTTTCCTGGCTTTTTCCTTGGCCCTGGTAAAATCCTTTGCTCCGAGGCGGTCAAGATTTACTTTTGAATTTTCAGCTCCGACATATTTCTGCAAAATATTAATTCTGTCCACAGGCACATAAAGCCTGTCATTATCAAAATATTCTACAATTGCAAATTCCCCTTCAATACTTCCTATGCTGATTCTCTCAAGCCCCTTGTATCTTCCAAGCCCGTGTTCACCGTGAACTACAATATCATCGATATTTAGCTCATTAAGGGAGAAAATTCTTTCTCCTGCAAGCTTTCTCACCTTTTTTCTTCTGGAATGCCTGACACCGAAAATTTCATTTTCAGTTATAAGAGCAAAGCCTTCATCCCCGAAGGTAAAACCCTCTGCAATATCTCCTGCAGCTATTACAGGTTCGTTTGAATCCGGCCTTTGCAACATTTTTTCCAGGGAAAAGCCGCTGCCGCAGACTTCAGCATCGACCCCGTAGGGTTTAAGTACAGAAGAAAGCCTTTCACACTGAGTCTTTGATGAACATACAATCACAGGCCAGATTTTTTTCTTTTTTTTATCAGATATCCACTCCGACAATGGAGAAAGGGGAAAATCAGAGCCGGTTTTTGCTTTCAGTCTTGACCTGACCCAGGAGTTGTCTTCAATTTTCAAAAACATATTTCCGGTGTCACTTCTGTTTCCGGGAAGATTTCTTAAGGTGATTTTTTTGAAGCCCTTAAGTTTTTCAAAAACCTTATTGCCGGATTCAAAAAGATCTTTTGGATGAAGAATAAAAAAGCCTGTATCCAAAGCATTGTAATAGTTTTCCTCATGCTTTCTGAAAGCTTCATCAAAAGCCTCTTCAAATA
The DNA here is from genome assembly GCA_050253255.1 of Desulfobacteraceae bacterium. Lineage (GTDB taxonomy): Bacteria > Desulfobacterota > Desulfobacteria > Desulfobacterales > JACKCP01 > JACKCP01. The sequence continues at coordinate 9,396 of JBFWJK010000039.1, forward strand.
ACGCAGAATTTGAAAATAAAACAATGGAATCCCTGGGAATATAATCTGCAAAAACAGTTTTCTCCTCATAAAAAACAGGAAGAAGGGACTCGATTCCCTGAAAAGATCCTTCATTTTTTATTTTTTCCAGAACAGCTTTTACAGCCTCAACCGAAACCTTTGAATCAGCGCCTTTTTTTCTGATTCTTGAGAAAAGCCGGTCTTTTTCATCTTCGTTGACTATGACTTCGCTTACAGGAGCAATGAAAACGTCTTCAATGTCTTTTATTTTTCTCTGGGTCACCACAGAAAAAATACGGATAGATTCTATCTGATCTCCGAAAAATTCAAGTCTCACCGGCTCATCATAAAGGGGAGGATAAAAATCGAGAATACCGCCTCTTACAGCAAAATCCCCCGGCTCTTCAACTATGGAAGCTCTTGAGTATCCAGCCTTTGAAAGCTTTGCAATCAGAGCCTCCATTTTTATGTCTTCATTAACTCCGCATAAATCAACGCTTTCTTCAAGTCTTGCCCCCGGGATTATAAAACGGCAGGCCTCACTCCAGGGAATAAAAACAACTTTTTCTGAAAAATCACCTTTCATTTCAAATAAAAGTTTTATTCTCTGAGCCGCTGTTTCCATGTGAAAAGAGTCTGACTTGAAAATATCCTGATTATAACCGGGGAAAACCCTTATATCTTCTTTTCCCAGAAAAAAACCTGCGTCAACAGCAAGCCTTTCACATTCTTCCTCATCTTTTGCAAAAACAATGACAGACTTTGAAAAAGCCTCTTTTATTCTAGAAATAATATATCCGGATACACCCGAATTTACACCGGATATTTCAAAGCTTTCAAAACTGGCGGTTTTTAATTCTTCAATAAAATTCATTAATTTTTTTCTTGATTTTCTTTTCAGTATACTGTTAAGACAAAAAAATATTTTTTAACAATGTCAATAAATTAAAATTAATTTTAAAAACAGCTGAATATAAATATTTCAAGACCTTATTCTAATTTAAAATTTAAAGCTGTTTTCTTCTACAATCAAATTTCTTTTTTTTCAAGTGACTATATTTTAAGCACTTATCAAAGAAGAAAAAGAATAAAAGATAGCTTGACGAACTACAAATAAAAATATATTTCATCGGTCTTTAGGGATTTTGAATCGTCACCGGCGGATAATTTGGAGAATTGCCATGGACAAAGGCAAAAAAGAGCATCTCACTAAAATGACTAAAGATATAGTCATCTCCCTTTGCAGGGAAAGCCATAATTTCAAAGACGATGGGACAGGCTATGTCAACTCTGTAAAATCAGTGCTTGAAGGAATGAAATCATACCTTCAGAAGCATGGAGAGGAAAAGGAATATCAGGATATTTATGAAAAAATATATTCCTTTTCAAAAAAAATATGGATAAAAGACATAACTGAAAACAGACTGAGGGAAACAGACAAGTCTCTTATTGAAAAAGAGAATTTATATTACGATTATTGTTTTGAGCATATTTACAAAAAAGGGGATTTCCCCTTATAAATCTAAAGTCTTGCAGGAATTAAAATTTAGGAGTTTAAATGGCACTGACCAAGAATGACATTATCGAACAGGTTTATGAACTGGGTTTCAGCAAAAAAGATGCATCAGAGCTTGTGGAAACCCTTCTTGAAATAATGAAAAGAAGCCTTGAAAGCGGCGAAGATATTCTGATATCAGGTTTTGGCAAGTTCTGTCTCAAGGACAAGGACGCAAGAAGAGGAAGAAATCCTGCAACAGGAAAAGATCTTATGCTCAGACCAAGAAAAATAGTTACTTTCAAATGTTCGGGCAAACTGAGAGATAAAATCAACTAATATTTAAAGTTGAATATAAAAAACGGAATTTTTATAATATTTAAAATTCCGTTTTTTATTTTTTATCCAGGCAAACAATAATTAGTCAGGGAAAATAAAACCTTTGGCTTTCATCTCATTTTCCGTAAGCTCCTCGAGCTCATGGGGAAGAACAATCCACTGATGGGATTCAAAAGTCTTGTAATATTCGTCGGGGACCATTTCAGCAACTCTGTTTTCAGGCTTGTAATAAAGAGCCGCCATTGTAAGTGAAACATTTTTTTTATCAATTTTTTCAATCAGCTTTTTTTTCACTGCTTCAAAAGTTTTCCCCCTGTCAAAAATATCATCTATTACAATTATTCTGGTTCCGTCCTCTATCTGACGCATTACACCCTCAATGTTGTCAACAACCACCTCATCTGAAGCTTCATAAACACCTTTATAGGACTGAGCCTGAATAGTTGCATACTTTTTTTTTGTTTTTGTCAGAACAGTAAAGACTTCCTGAATATAAACCGAAACCTGGGCTCCGCCCCTTGTAACCCCAACAAAAAGGTCAAAGTCAAGATTTTTTTTAAATAGCTTTTTTGCAAACCCCCACGAGTCGTTTTCAAGCATTTCCGGTGAAATAAAAAATTTTTTTACTTTTTCAGACATCAGCTGCTCCATAAAGATAAAAAAACACCGGCAAAACATTTGCAAACAAATGAATTTACCGGTGAATCATTTAAAAATTAAATTGTATTAAGAATTATATCTACCAAAGAAAAAACACCAATAACCCACATTAACGGATGAATTTTCTTAAAGTTGCCGGAAAAAAGGCCAAGTACACAGTATGACACAAAGCCAACCGCAAGCCCCATTGAAATACTGTAGGTAAGAGGCATTAAAATCATAGTCAGAAAAGCAGGAACGCCTGTTTCAAATTTGCTGAAATCTATTATTCCCACATTTTTGAACATGAAAACTCCGACTATTACAAGAGCTGGAGCTGTTGCAAAATCAGGAACTATTGCAATAAAAGGCGTAAAAAGAAGAGCAAGAAGAAAAAGCAGTGCTGTCACAACGCTTGTAAGTCCTGTACGTCCGCCCTCTGCAATACCTGCACCTGATTCGACATATGTTGTGGTTGTGCTTGTTCCAAGAAGAGAACCTGCTATTGTTGCAACCGCATCAGCTTCAAGAACCTGATCAATTTTATCGATGTTGCCGTCTTCCTTCACAAGTTTTGCCTCGTATGAACAGGCAAGAATTGTTCCAAGAGAGTCAAAAAGGTCGACAAATATAAATGAGAATATTGCGCCCCACAAACTCCACTTCAAAGCACCTAAGATATCAAGCTGAAAGAAAATCGGGCCGGGAGAAGGAGGAGCTGAAATGAATTTTTCAGGAATCGATGCATCGCCTGTTATCATTCCGATCACAGTGACAGAAACTATCCCTATCAGTATGCTTCCCTTAATTTTCAAAACTTCCAGAACTGCTATGATTGCAAGACCTGTAAGACCAAGAACAACAGGAGTTGACATTTCACCTATGCCTACAAGAGTTGCAGGATGAGCTACAATAAGCCCCATTCCCTTGAAACCGATCAGAGTTATGAAAAGTCCTATCCCAGCTGCAGTTGCAAGCCTTATTTCCTTTGGAATTGCAAATACTATCCATTTTCTTATTCCCAGAAGAGTTAAGATAAGAAAAAAGACACCCGAAAGAAAAACAACGCCAAGCGCTGTCTGCCAGGTCACCTGCTTGCCTATTACAAGACTGAAAGCAAAAAAAGCGTTGAGTCCCATTCCTGGAGCCATTGCAAAAGGGACATTACCCCATAATCCGGCAAGCATTGTACCAAAAAATGAAGCCAGAATGGTTACTGTAATAAGAGCACCCTTATCCATTCCTGTTGCAGAAAGAATGTCAGGGTTTACAAAAATGATATAGGCCATAGTCAAGAAGGTTGTGATACCTGCTATCACTTCCTGTTTTACGTTTGTTTCGTGACTTTTCAGCCCGAAATAATTTTCAATAAATTTAAGCATTTCTCCTCCCCTGGGAATAAATATTGTTTATTTTTTAAAATATTAAGCCGTAAAGGTTAAATCCAGATAAAAGAATTTCCATACATTTATATATATTTTTTGTCAAAACCTATATCCTGAAAGGAACTCGATTTTAACAAAAAAATAAAGAATCAGGAATCAATCTATTAAATAATCTAAAAAAAACTTACCGTAATTTTACAGTCCCCTAATAAAATCCAAATTAAAAAACTTTATACCTTGACCCAACCGGCAATGAAAATTATCCGGAGATGAAAAAACCATAAAGCTTCAAGGTAAAAATTGAAAACCACTTTTAGAATTGAGCAAAATTCCCCGGAACAAAATCCTTCCCCCTCCGGATTATTTTCATTAAAGAGCAAAGATCCCTCTATAAAACCGGAAGACCTCCCTTTTTTCGGAGATGACTGTACTGTTGGAATAGAAAATGAGCTTCAGGCCTCGTGCAGAGGTAATTTCAGCGATATTGACATTTGCACTCAGATACTTGAATCTCCGTTTTTTAAAAACATGGAGGAAAAAACACTCAACAAAGACATTTCTCCTTCATTGATAAAAGGTATTGAAAATCTTTACAAAAAAGAAAATGAAATCTATGAAAACAGTTTTGTAAAATTCCCCTTGAAAAAACTTACTCCCTTTGCAAAAGCAGTCTTTTTTTCAGACCTGAGATCAGACAGAAACAACCCAAAATCTGAATTAAGGACAGATAAGGAAAATTTTTTCATAAAAAAAGGGAATGAAACATTTTTAAGAATTCCAATAAGCTATCTTTTAAAAATTGCTGTTGCAGATTCAATAAGTTTTTCTGAAAAAACCGATGAAACAATAAGACAAACAGGAGAAAAGGTCATGAGAGCCTATTTAAATGACAATACCTCTCCAGAACTTGTTTCATTTTATGTTTCAAAAATGGGAACAGGAAAAGATGCAGGAAAAGGGTTTGTAAAAGAGACCCTTAAAAGGCTTTTCCTTACAAACCTTTTAATCCAGTATTCCAATAAAAAGTTTGAGCTCGAAAAATACGGCCAGACAGCAATGATATATTTTGCTTCACACACTCCCTTAAAGCAGAAAAAACTAAATGAACTTATTCCTGATTCATTTTACAGAAAACTTTTTATGAGTCCGTGTTTATCAGGATGGAGATTTGGAGAAGAAAAATATCAATACATGTCCCTTTGTCATGAAGTTCTTTCAAGAAGTCAGCTCAATGCCGTAAAAAAGCTTAAAGACTGCCAGATTATTCAGTCAAATCTTGTTGTTCTTCCAAACACATCAAACACATGCCTTGCAAATAACGGTACTCACATAAGTACCGGAAGCATGAAGCTTACAAAATCATTTTTTGAAAAAGATTCTTTATATGATTCAGTTATGGAAAAAAACACAGGGGATCTTGTAACAAAAATATTTGAGCATTTTGTCCCCCTTTTTATAAACACTTATTCCGCATCTCCATACAGAATGGATTTTACTGATTTTCACCCTGAAAAGGCACTTGGATTTCTTCCGCACCAGCTTGACTACACTCATTTGAGAATGTTCTGGAAGAACTGGAAATCAAAAGCAAAAAACTCAGTTTTTTCAAGACACATAACACCTTTTGGCCCAGAATGGCTTGATTTTCTTATCAAAAAAACTTTCAGGTTCAAGGGAGATTTTATACCTGACATAAGACTTCTGGATTATTTTGTATCTGTAATGAGTTCACCTTCATCCCCATGTCTTGACGGACAACCTGGAAACCAGAAAAAACTTCTTGAAGAGATTTCAAATTCAGGAATATTCAATGAAAAAATGCCCTTATATCTTCTTTTCAGAACAAGAGAATCTGACAAATGCGGTTTTTCAGGATTTGAGGCAAGATTTTATTCAACATTTGAAAATTTTAACGAAGATATGAGATTTGCACAGATTCTCCAGGCTGTCATTACCTCACTTGCATATAAATATATTTTAGAAGAAAAGCTCTGTCACAAAGATATTCCAGACACTGTGTTTACTGAAAGTGAAAGAAGGCAGCCTGTTTTCTGCGAAGCTTCAGGAATCAGCTCATTTTATGTCAAACAGAATACAACAAATAAATTTCTAAAAAAAATTCTTTCACACATGGAAGACATAAAAACATCTTCAAAATACAAGGGATATTTTGAAGTAAAAACAAAAGATTACAAAAACGCTTTGCTAAAAATTATAAAACAGGATGCAAAACCCATAATAAAGGAAGCAGGCCTTGATTTTGTACTGAAAGACCTTGAATCAAGACTTAAAAACGAATCAGAGCTTTCAGCATCGTCAAAAATGACAAAATCTGTCATGGAGAATTTTAAAAAGAAATCACCAATTGATATCAATTCCGCAGACTTCAATGAATCAATGGAAGATTATTACAGACACACACTCAGATTAAAGCACCTTAAGGAAGCCTGGAATGAGGTTATTCAGGAGTTAAAAAAACTCGAGCTAATTTCTTTCAGGGACAGAAAAATTAAAAAGGCAGTTTTATCAATATTAAAAAATGAAAGCCCTTATGAATTTCTGGAAAAAAGAAAAAAAGATTTTTTTGGAAATTCACTTACACAGTTTGAAATTTCAAAACTTATTTCCCTTATGCTTATAGTTTTAAGCACTGATTTAAAATCATCAATTTAAAGGTCTGAAATGGAACATTTTTATATAGAAAGAAAAACAGGTAACCCTGTAAAGGAAAAATTCTTTTCAAATTCAATGGTAAAATTTTTGTACAACCCTTTAAGGGAAAATTACAATTTTCTCTTTAAAATGCTTACAAGTTCAAGAAGCTCAAAAGCTGCGGCTTTTTTTTATTATGACTTTTTACCAGCTTTGAATCCTTTAAAATCGGTAAACGAACTTTTGGATGAATTTTCAATTGAAAAAAGCGAGCTTTATCCGGATCTTGAATCATACAAAAACCCAAAATCTGTTTTTGAAAGAAAAATAAATTATTTAACCAAAAGGCCAATGCCTGATTCTGATTTTTCAATTGTATCTCCATGTGACTCAAGAATTTCAATTGGAGATGAAAATTCCAAATCCATTTTTTTTATTAAAAACAAGTTCTTTTCTCTTGAAGAACTTATAAGCAAAAAAAAATGGTCTGATATGTTTAAACTTGGGAATTTTGCAGTATTCCGGCTTACACCGGACAAATACCATTATAATCATTGTCCTGTTTCAGGCATTGTTGAAGATTTTTATGAAATTGAAGGTGCAAACCATTCCTGTAATCCCTATGCTGTCCAAAAAATTGAAAAGCCTCTTTCAAAAAATAAGCGTGCAATAACAATCATAAATACTGATGTTCCAGGCGGAACAAACACAGGAATGGTCGCAATGGTTGAAATCTCAGCACTTATGATTGGAAAAATAATCCAGTGCTGCAGCAGCAATCTTTACAATGAAAACAAAGAAATGGAAAAAGGACTTTTTTTAAAAAAAGGGATGCCAAAAAGCAGGTTTGCTCCGGGAAGCTCAACTGTTGTTCTTTTATTTGAAAAAGACAAAGTCAGGTTTGATGAAGATCTTTTGTTTTTTTCAAAACTAAAAAATATTCCTTCAATTTTTACAAATGATTTTGAAAATCCACTTGTTGAAATTGACTTGAATGTACGCGAACAGATTGCAGTGAAATTATAAAAGGAAATTTATTTAATGGAATTAATTGTTTTTATTTTTATCACAGGGATTATATCTTTTGCTTTAATGTATGCTGGATTTAAATTTCTTCCACTTGAAAAATGGCAGATGATGGGAGCATATCCCTTAAAAAAAGAAGCTGATGGAAACTGGAGTGCAAGGCCGTTGACATTTTACGGATTTATCAGCGGATTTGCATACATGGTGGGGGTTTTTATATACCTTCTCCTCTCACTTTCAATTTTAAATGACTATAAATCTGTTTTTATTGCAGGAGTCCCGGTCCTTTTTGCCTGTATTCCTGCCTCAAGGCTTATTGCAAGAATTGTTGAAAACAAAAAACATACCTTCACAATAGGAGGAGCATCTTTTTTTGGATTTATAATTGCTCCGTTCTGGTTTTTGATGGCTGAAAAACTTATTTTTCACAACCTCGATTTTCCAGTAATTCCCTTAATGTGTGCAATGATTATTGCCTATGCATTTGGCGAGGGTCTTGGAAGGCTTGCATGCATAAGTTTTGGATGCTGCTACGGAAAAAAGATTGAAGAAACAAATAAATTTTTAAGGCCTTTATTTGAAAAATTGAATTTTATATTTACAGGAAATACAAAAAAGGCATCATATGAATCAGACCTTGAAAACTGCTCTCTTGTCCCAATCCAGGGAATCACCTCTGTTCTCTATGTTTTTACAGCTCTTTTTTCTGTTTATCTTTTTTTCATGGGATATTTTAAAACAGGATTTATTTTATCACTTGTAATTACCCAGCTATGGAGAGCTTTTTCTGAAACACTTAGGTTTGACTTCAGAGGAGGATACACTATTCTTTCGGCATACCAGATTTTTGCTCTTATATCTGTTTTTTACGGAATAATTTTAACTTTCATTCTCCCTGACAAAACCCCTGTGCCTGATTTTACAAAAGGAATTTCAATGGTATGGAACCCTTCAGTTATTATTTTTCTTGAGGCAGTATTTATGTTTACCTTCTGGTATATGGGAAGAAGCGAGGTTACAGGAGCTGAAATCAGATTTTATGTTAAGAAGGAAAATATTTAGTTTCAGATTATTACATGCAAGTCCAGGTCTGATTTTGACCCATCCGTGTTAGAGGATTCACAAGCAGGAGCTTGGGAACCAGTTAGGGTGATGCAGACTCCATTACAGAATTTTATGCTGATAATGCAATTAATCATCAAGTCTAAAATGAGCCTGTAAAAGGTAAAAATTCGATTAGCAAAATGTTTTCCAGCGAATTTTCTCAAGCGAACAGAAACCAAAAACGGCATCAGACAAAAATCTGAATGCCGTTTTAAGCAGTGGAAAATTTAATTTACTGATTCATCCAAAAAAATCAGGAAACCTTTTTACCTTTATCCATAAAGCTTCCCATTGTTTTGACAAACCCTGTAATATCAGAAAGATCTGTTGGAATAACAAGCGATGTTGATTCCTTTGCAATATTTCCAAATTCGGTAATGTATTGTTCTGCAATTCTTAAATTAACAGCTTCTGTTCCACCCTCTTCTGTAATGGCTGATGCAACTATTCTAAGACTTTCTGATATGGCATTTGCAACCTTTAAAATCTCCTGTGCACGGCCTTCAGCTTCATTTATTCTTTTCTGCATTTCACCTTCAGATACAGAAATTGCTTCTTTTTTCATACCTTCAGCCCTGTTGATTCTTGCCTGCCTGTCACCTTCAGATTCTGCAATTGCAGCTCTTTTATCCCTTTCAGCCTTCATCTGTCTTTCCATGGCATCTTTTATGCTTTGGGGAGGAAGAATATTTTTAACTTCATATCTCGTTACTTTAACTCCCCATGGGTCTGAGGCCTTGTCAACAGCTTCAACAATTGTTCCGTTTATATTGTCTCGTTCCTCAAACGTCTTATCAAGTTCCATTTTACCTATAACACTTCTCATGGTTGTCTGGGCAAGCTGAATTGAAGCAAATCTGTAGTTGTCAATTCCGTATGATGCTTTATTGGCATCAAGAACCTGCATATACAAAATACCGTCAACCTCAACAGAAATATTATCCTTGGTTATGCATGTCTGGGGAGGAACATCGATTGCCTGTTCCTTTAAGGTGTGCCTGTATGCAACTTTATCAAGAAATGGGATTAGAATATGAAAACCTGCATGCAAAGTTGTCCTGTATTTACCTAGCCTTTCAACTACAAATGCTTCTTTCTGGGGAATTACTCTGGCAGTTTTTACAACAACAATAAATGCAAAAACAACAAGACCAATAATTATAAATGAATAGCCTGTCATGCTTACTCCTCTTTATTAAATGGTTTTACAATTAGTCTTATACTCTTTCTTCCTGTTATTACGACAACTTCACCCTGTTTTATTTCAAACTCTGAATCTGCGGCCCAGTCTGCACCGCGGAAAGCCACTTTCCCGCCTGAAACCGGAGAAATATCTGTTGAAGCAACAGCTTTTTCACCGATTATGTCCTCTGTTTCTCCATCGGACACATCCTGCCTGGTTCCTGTAAAGACAGAACTTAACTTCTTTCTTAAAAGAAAAAGCAGGATAAGCGACAAAGCAAGAAAAACCGAAAGCTGAGCATCAAGACTTATATCTACTGCAAGACAGATAAGTGCCACCCCCCAGGCTCCGAAACCGAAAAAAATTATTATAAACCCTGGAGAAGCAAGCTCTGCAACAAGCATCACCAGCCCCGCGATAAACCACAGCACTTCTGGCTTTAACAATAAATCAGACATTTTTACTCCGGAATATAGTTTTGAATAAATTTAAAATCGGCCAAACATTTTTTTTATATTATATTATCTCGGCTTTTGTTGCACTAATTTTAATTACTGATTGATAATAGGACGCGGTCACTTTTCAGTTAAAAAATTAAAATAACTTTAATTTCAGTATATTGGAGAAAAAAAGGCTACAGAATATCGGCTGCTGCTTCTGCAAGTTCGGATCTTTCCCCTTTTTCAAGATTTATATGGGCATACATGGGGTTTCCCGCCATTTTTTCTATAAGATAACTCAGGCCGTTTGAGCTTGTATCCAGATAAGGATGATCAATCTGAAACACATCTCCGGTAAATACAATTTTTACCCCCTGCCCTGCCCTTGTGACAATAGTTTTAACCTCACCCGGAGTAAGATTCTGAGCTTCATCCACAATAAAAAAAATTTTCACAAGGCTTCTTCCTCTGATATATGAAAGAGGAGACACAACAATTTTTTC
>JBFWJK010000040.1:0-20112 GCA_050253255.1 Desulfobacteraceae bacterium
ATTTTTCGGAGTTGGCTTTTTTTAAAAAAAAATATATATTACCAGATTGAGCATTTAAAAGAGAATAGTTTTTGCTGCTCAATCTGGTTTTAGTTTAAAAATATTAAAATTGCAACAAGCGGGTTTAAATGGGTAAATGTGAGCTGGTTGAGCTTAAAATCGAAAAAAAAGATATTGCTCTTTTAAAATTTATATTTGAAGCATACGAAGGTTCAGGGCTTACAAGTACTGTGGATGCTTCCATGGGAAAAGTGGTGGTGATGACCCCTCCTGCTTTCAGAGAAGAGGTTTTTGAGATACTCGATTCTTTGAAAGATACAATAAATTTTGAAATAGTGTGATTTGGAGTTTTATGAAGTCTGTATATGTTTTTACTTTGGGATGTCAGATGAATGTTTATGACTCAGAGCAGATTATCCGTCTTCTGCATCCTCTGGGGTATTCTTCTGTAGATGATCCTGAAAAAGCGGATCTTGTTATTTTAAATACATGTTCAATAAGGCAGAAGGCTTTTGACAAGGGGTTCAGCTTTCTTGGCAGGATCAAGAAAAGAAAGAAAAACAGTTTCGATGTTTTGATAGGAGTAGGCGGGTGCGTGGCACAGCAGGAAGGTGAAAATATTCTGAAACGGGCTCCTTATGTAGATTTTGTTTTCGGGACATCTTCAATTCACAGGCTTCCCGAAATTGTCAAAAGAGCTGAAAACGGAGAGAAAATATCCGATACCTCTGAAGAATTCGATATTGTAGAGCCGGGAAGCAATCCTGATCTCCCGGATGAAATTGCTCCTTCAGGTTTTGTCTCAATAATGAGAGGATGCAATAATTTTTGTACATACTGCATTGTCCCTTTTGTCAGAGGGCGCGAAAAAAGCAGAAATCCCGAAGAGATAATTGAAGAGATAAAGCGCCGTTCTGATAAGGGAATGAAGGAAATTACACTTCTTGGACAAAATGTCAACAGTTACGGGAAAAGTAATGATATGCCTGATTTCCCAGATCTGCTGCATATGGTCAGCAGAATAGACGGCATAGAAAGAATTAGATTTGCCACTTCCCACCCAAAAGATCTCTCGGATAAGCTGGTTGAATGTTTCCGGGATATTGACAAGCTATGCAGGCATTTTCACATTCCTGTACAGGCCGGTTCCGACAGGATTCTTTCTGCAATGAACAGAAAATACACTGTTGGGCATTATCTTGATAGAATCGAATCTTTAAGAAATGTCTGCCCTGAGATTGAACTCAGTACAGATATTATTGTAGGTTTCCCTGGCGAAACTGAAAATGACTTTAATGAAACAATTCAGCTTTTAAAAAATGTTTGCTACGACAATGTGTTTGCATTTGCGTATTCTGACCGTCCCGGAACAAGGGCTTCATCCTTTGAAGATAAAATTGAGGACAATATTAAAAAAGAAAGGCTTAACAGGCTTCTTGATATTCAAAATGAAATTACAAGAAAGAAAAATTCTCTTTTCAGGAATAAAAATGTTAAGATTCTGGTTGAAAGGCAGAGTTCCAATGACAATAATCTGATATTATCAGGCAGGACTTTTGGAAACAGAATTGTTCATATTGATCAAAAAACTGAACCTGGAACCGGGAATAGAAATTTTAAAGGCAGAATAATCGATGTTAAAATTGCTGAAACTCTTGGTCATTCTCTGAAAGGGAAGGTTGAAGGCCTTGTATGAAACAATGTTTGTGAAACAGCAGTTTTATAATGTTTTTATATAATAATTGATCGGGTGTTTTTTATGATGCATGAAATGGAAGTAGCAGGAATGGGCATTGATTCTGAGTCTCAGGCGCCTGTTCTACTGCTCAGACAAATAAACGGCGGTGAACCCGTACCGATAGTGATAGGTCTTTTTGAAGCGGCTTCAATTGTTATGGCCCTGAAAGACGATGTACCCGAACGTCCAATGACTCATGACCTTTTCTGTAATTTTATTGGCGATGTGGGTATGTACATAGATAAAATTACAATTTATGATTTTAAAAATGGTGTATATTATTCAAATATATGCTATAAAAGCAGAAAAGATCCTGACTTTACTTTTCAAACAGATTCCAGACCAAGCGATGCGGTTGCTCTTGCCCTAAGATTTAAGGCCCCGATTTTTATGGATGAAAAAGTAATAAAGGCTGCCGGAGAAAGCTTCAGTGTTGAAAGCGGAGAAGACTTTGAGCCGTCAGATCCGGTTGATAAGAGCGAAGAAGGTAAAAAATGGGCTGAATACCTGAAAAATCTTTCTGATGATGAGTTTGGAAAATATAAAGTTTAATTATGCGGCCTAACTGAAAAGCTGGATGGAGGACGGGGGATCCTCAACAATATCAGTTAAAGCCGCAAATTTATCAGATTTATTCTATAATTCTTTCAATATTTTTGAATCCTTCATCAATCATTTTTTTCATATTTACCTGGCCTTCTTTATAAATATTTTTCCATTGATCAATGATTTCCTTTCCCTGGCCTCCGAATTCTTTGGCAAACGGAAGGTTTAAAAAGTTTTCAGTAAATTTCTCGCCATGCTCCTGATATTTTTCAAATGTCAGGTATGCATGATTTAAATTATTCTGGTTGAATTTAAGGCATTCTTTTAAAAAATTTTTATTCATGTTATATAGCTCCTCTTTGGTATTAAAATTAATTTTTTTGTGTGATGCACAATTAAAAATTAATTATTGTAGTTTGTTTGTCAAGTATGTAGGTATTTATCATAAAATTATTTATTTTGCAATGCAAAAAAAGGATGCAATAATGGAAACTGTCCTGATAAAAAAATATGCGAACCGAAGGCTCTATGACACTGTTCAGAGCAAATATGTTACTCTTCAGGAGTTAAGAGAGCTTATAAAGACAGGAAAGATGGTAAAAGTTGTTGATGTCAATACTGAAGAAGATGTTACTGCCTTTATTCTGACACAGATAGTTCTTGAAGAAGCCAAAAAAAAGAACGCTCTTCTTCCGGAGCCGCTCTTGCATCTTATTATCTGTTACGGCGATAATGTCTTGAGCGATTTTTTTGAAAAATATCTTCAGCAGGTAATTAATAATTATCTTTACCAGAAATCTATGTTTGATGAGCAGTTTGGAAAAATGCTTGACATAGGGATGGATATTTCAGGTATGGCTCAAAAGACAATAAACGAAATGAGTCCTTTCAAGCCGTTTATGGATTTTTTCAATACATCGGGTAAAAAGACCGACTGATTTACCATTCAGGCCTGTCTTCTGCTATTACTATGAGTTTGTCGTCTTTTTTTACAATCATGTCAGAAGACGGGTTTGTTGTTATTGTATTCAGTTCTGCTGATTCAATACCTATGACAATGAGGTTATAATCTTTTTTACATTTTAAGAGTATTTCTGAAAAAGGTCTGTCTTCAAAGTCTTTTAATAGATTTGTTTTATATATTTCCTGCCCGTGCCTGTTGCTTAAAAGTTCATTAACACACTTTGTAACTCCTGTATCAAGTACTGACTGGACAAGAAGGTTTGTTGCAAGGCCTCCGGAAACTATTATTTCATCAGCACCTGCAATTTTGCATTGTTCTTCATTTTTTGGGTCATAAAGTTCCACGGAAGTATATATCAATGGATTAAATTTTTTAAGAGTCAGACATGATAGAATTGATTTTGCGTCTCTTGAATAAGGATCATTTAATTCATTTGTCAAAATTATTGCAGCCTGAGCGTTTTTTGCGCAGGAATTTTCTAAGGTTTTATAACATGGTTCACCACTGACAAAATGAACACACTTTTCAAGCTGCATCGGAGATTCAGGGATATTTGCTATTATAACAATCTCTTTTCCCTTGAATTTTTTGTCAGCTTTTAATTCATCAATTATATCTTTACCTCTGTAATTCCAACCGATTATTAAAAAATGATTATTCAGTCTGAGTTCTTTCATGCCTTTAATCTCCCTCAATCGTCTGTCTAGAATATAACCGGCAAAGCCTGCGGTGATTGCTCCAAGGACACCGATTCCGGCTGTCATGATGACAACTGCAAGAATCCTTCCTTCAGTTGTTTTGGGGAAGAGGTCACCGTATCCTACTGTCGTCATTGTTACAAATGACCACCATAAGCCGTTTCCTATTGTTTCAGATTCAAAAAAAGAATATCCGAATGTGCCGATGAAAAGGAGTACAACAAGAATTGCTGTTCCTTTGTATATGTTCTGAGTAGTTATTTTGTTTACCAGTCTTATAATTATCTGCCAGAGCATGTTTAAGCCTTTGGAAAAATATTTTCTCAGGAAAGTAGAATTTTTTAATATATTTGAAAAGAAAAAATTGTAAATCAGGCCTTAAATTTTTTTATAATGGATTATATAAATTTTAAAAAACCTTTAAACATAATGAATTGACTCTTTTGATTAAGTTGTTTAATCTGTGAGATCTGTTTACATTGTTTATTTTTGTTTGTCCTGGTTGATCGGTTTTTTATTCTTTAACCTGGGATGATTGAATAGTGAATGAAATTTTTTATGAAATTCTGATAAAACGATGACAAAGTAATCTGTTTTTAAAAAAATTTAAGGAGATTGGAAATGTACAAAAAAGCTTTTCAACTGTTTTGTTATTTTGCAGTTTTTTTTATTTTTCCCGGCTTTTTATCGAGTTTACATGCTCAGGATAAGTTGAAATTCAGCTGTTCGGCTCAGATAGCTGAGGCCCTTGGAAAGGATGTAATAGAAATTTTAAAGGAAAAAAGAGGAATAGTATTTGATTTGAAAATTGTGTCATCAGATACTGCTTTAAACAGGCTGGAAAACGGATTTTCCGAAATTGCTGCGGTTACTTTGCCTATTTCCTATGAAATGGTTGAAAAAGGTTATGTTGCAATTCCTTTCTGCAAAGATCCGATTGTTGTGATTGTAAATAAATCTGTTTCAATCGATTCTCTTAAGTCTGATGAAGTCAGAAATATTTTTTCCGGCGGAATTTCAAACTGGAAACAGGTGGGAGGAGATGACCTTGAAATTACAAAAGTCATTCCATGTCAGGATACAGGTGCATACAAGAATTTTGAAAGACTCTTCATGGGGCTTAAGCCGTTGAAATTCGATTTCATGACATACTGCTCAGTTACAACCATAAAAGGAGTTGAAGCAATGAATGGTGCAGTCTCTTTTATATCCCACGGTGCTGCAGTTAAATCAGATAAAATTAAAATTCTTGATATTGATAAAAAATCACCCATGAATGAAAAATACGGTTACTTCCAGACATTTACCTTTGTTACAAAGGGAAGGCCGTCAGAAGCTGCAAAAGAGCTGATTGACGTTGCCCTTTCAAGCTCAGGCCAGGATATTATGAGGGAAAAAGGGATGATTCCGATTCTTCCACATGAATAAGCAGAGGGAATAATATATGAAAATAAATTTGTTACTCTTATTGTTTGCTGTTTCAGTGCTGGCATGTTCTGGCTGTGCTTCTGTCACAACAGCAGCATGGCCAAGAGTTGAAAAAGAGGTTGTTGGTAAAAAAGTCCTGATTGATGAAAAAGCCGGCTATGACTATGACCTGAAAATTAATGATAAACAATTTTCTGTTATTGGAGTTCCGTACTGCCTCGAGAAGGCATCTGTTCATAAAATTTCTAAAAAACAGCACAGAGGGATTGTCTTTATAGTTATTGAAACGCCTGTCTGGGGACTTGGGCTTGCAGACTGGGCTCTGTCTTATATGATTTCTGAGAACAGTATAGAAGAGGAGCTTGTTGGGTATAAACCTACAGGTGTGAAAAAAGAATGTAAAAAAGGAAATGATGTTTTTCCGGTTCAGGGGAAAATAATGATCCAGAATCCTGATTCAGGTGAATTTTTCTGGACAGAAACTAACGGGAAAGGCGAGTTTTCACTTGAGGGTGTTTTGGGTGAATACTCCGGTGATCATCCATGGAATATTTTCCTGAATTATGAAGGAGAAAACCGTTATTTAACAACACTCTGGTGGTAGGCAAATGCTGCTTACTCTTTTTTACGCGCCATGATTATTGAGGAAACAAGAATGGCAAGGCTGAGAAGTATAATAAAACTGGCAGAAAAAAATAAAATAATGAAAAAAAACGGGTTTGTTGCTGAATAGGCCTTTACAAGCGAGTAAATACCGAAAATAAAAAAGAATATACTTAAGAATACGGTAGACTTTTTCATATATTTTACAATGTTTCCCATTGAAACTCTTTCAGTTGTTTGGAATTTAGGTTGTTTTAATGATTTCTATCTTGAAAAATCACCGCTTTTACCGCCTGTTTTTTTTAAGAGCATGGTGTTTGAGATGGTCATTCCCTTGTCATAAGCCTTGCACATGTCATAGACTGCGAGTGCAGCAATAGACGCGCCTGTAAGAGCCTCCATCTCTGCACCTGTCTTGTCGGTTGCCTTGACTGTGCAAAAAATTTCTATGTATGTGCTGCAGATGTTGAAATTAAATTCTATCCCTGTAATTTTTATTGGATGACACAAAAAAATAAGTTCGGAGGTTTTTTTTGCGGCTGCTATCCCTGTAAGCTTTGCTGTTTCTATAACATTCCCCTTTGCAGTGCTGTTTGAGATTATAAGATCTATTGTTTCTTTTTTTGCGTGGATTTCGGATTTGGCTACAGCCGTTCTGGCAGAGGACCGTTTGTCCGAAATGTCGACCATATTGACTTTTCCTTCAGAATCGAGGTGTGTAAATTCTTTCAATTTGTTCTCCTGATAAATATTTTTTTTTGATCAAAGGGGAGATGTAGAAGTCTCAGGCAAGGTTCTGTTTTTTTCTGACAGCTTCTGCCTTGATTTCATTCAATGTTTTTGACATTGCATCAAGTGTATTTTCTCTTATGTCACCGGCAATTGCTATATGCATTATTACTTCGCCTATGTTCAATACTCCTTTTTCATGCATCCAGACTTTTATGTCTATTATTCCTGGCAGAGTTTTGTTCTTTTTAACAATATATTCAATAACAGAGAGATCAGGATCAATTTCAAGTGATTTTATTTTTCTGCCTTCTCTTGTAGTGCTCCTTACAATACCTGTGTGTGTCAGAATCATGCCTGCGTTGGAAATCTCAGGGTTTTTTCTCAGTTCCATGATAATCTCGTCAAGATTCATTGCCAGCTCCTGATGTAATATGGTTTAAGCTATATTTTTCAAGTTTTTTAAAATTTTCAAAAAAATGGTGACATAAATTTTTCTTGCTGAATACTAGTATAGTTTGTATATTATTTCAAAAATAAATTTTTCTTTCAGTCACTCCAAACAAGATTTAAAAAATTTAACCTTTAGGAATCTTTTATGTCGGATTTTAACTTGTACTTGTCTTCAGAAGACAGAATGAAACGGGAAGATTTTTTTGTCGAAAGACTGAAGCTTCTCATAGTAATGAGCAAAGCCTTTATCAAAGGCTACCCTGTTGAAGGATACAGGAAGGAAGCTGTCTTAAAAAACGCAGAACAGGTTTTTTTTGAAACAGCAGACTGGGGCGGTCAGTATCTGAATGTAAGGGAAAAAGCTTTGTATATATAGGGAGTTAAGCCTGATAATTATTTTTATCAGAGAGTAAAACTTCTGGCTCTGATGGCAAAAAGTTTTGCCCAGGGTAATCCGGCAGGATACTTCAGGGTTAAAGCAGTTGAGGATACAATTTCGGAAATAGAAAATACATTAAAGCTTAATCAAGATGAAAATGTGCTGGAGATGCGGTTTTTCAATGTAGCCTGACGGAGAAGATTGTATATGGATAATGTAAAGATCATGGTTGTTGAAAACAATCATATGGTTAACTCACTTATAAAAGATGTAATGATGTTTTGCGTTAACAGGGATATTATGTCGTTTTTCAATGATGATGACGCAATAAATTATATGCAGAGATCTGGTATTGTTCCCGATCTTGTTATTTCCAGGTACAGGGATGAGGGTGTCAGTGCCGGAAAAATTGCAGGTTATGTAAAAGAAAAAAATAAAAAATCAGTTTTTGTTTTTTCTTCAGATGCAGAAAATGACAAGGATCTTGTTGAAAAAGAAGGTGCAGATGCTTTTTTGCAGATACCGTTTTCAATTTCTGATCTTTTTAAAATTGTAGATGATTTTGTTGTCGATGATTGATCTGAAATTTAAAAATTCCCCTGAGAATCACTGGTTCTCTTTTTTTTTACTGAATACGCCGGCTTTTACTCAAGTCCTGATGATTTTCAGGTAAAAATCTGTAATGAATATAAAATCAATAGCCTTTACGGTATTTTTTTGTCTGATATGTTTGATATCATGTGAAACCAAACCTGAACTTGAACATTCTGCTGCTATAGTCATAAAAGGCAGGGAAGTGAAAATGACTATGTACGGTCCCTATTATGATGTTCTCAATCAATGGACTGAAGTAGAGTTTGTTTTGAATAAAATATCTGAAAATCATGCAGTAAAAAAAATTCTCATACGTATAGCCCCTTTAAAAAATTATGAAAAAGACAATATGTTTGCAGAATATGCAATCATGAAAGTAACCAGATATTTTAATTCCCGGAATATAACTTATGAAATAAAGGATGAACGAAAAAAATAAGTTCATCCTGAGAAATATCTAAAATAAAGCTTTTGATTTAACTTTTTAAAATAATACTGTAAAATTTAAACTGTATTATTTATTGCATATTTTTACCGGCCGTAAAAGAAAATGAAAAAGCTCTTAATTAAAATGGATTGACAGCATGGAAATGAATAAGACAGTTTTTTTTGTAGACGATGAAAAAAATGTTCTAAATTCTGTAAAAAGACTTTTCAGGAATTCTGATCTGGATATTTTTGTTTTTCAGAGTCCTTTTGAAATGTTTAAGTGTGCAAGTGAGCACAGCCCCGCAGTGGTTGTGTCAGACTACAGAATGCCGGAGATGAGCGGAGTTGAGCTTCTTGAAAAAATAAGTATTCTGTTCCCTTCAAGCATAAGAATTATTTTATCTGCTTTTACTGATATTGCTATAACTGAATCAGCTATCAACAAGTCAATAGTCAATCTTTTCATTTCAAAGCCCTGGGATGAGGATGAACTTTTATCTGAAGTTGAAAATGCTGTTAAAATTTTCAATTCTCCAGAAGATAAAAAAACTGGATATGGTGTTTTTTAACCATAAAAAAAGGGTTTTTATGGGTTTTAAAACTGATTTTAAGGAAAAAAAACTTATACTTTTCCTTACAGACGAGTTCACAATTTATGATGTAGGCGAAGCAAAAATTCAGATTTTAAAATATCTTGATAAGGCTTCTTTTATTGAAATCCGGTCAGATAAACTCTCTAGAGCAGATACAGCAGGTATTCAGCTTATAATTTCACTTGTTAAGACATGCATTAAAAAAGATATTGAAATTATAATGAAAAAAAATTCCAAGATATTTGATTTTGCATCTTTTCCCGGAAATAATCTCAAAACTTTTTTATATGAAAGAGTAAAGGATCATGTCTGAAAAGATATTAATTGTTGATGATTCCCCAAGTACTCTGATGCTTATGAAATTTTCCCTGGAAAAGAAGGGTTATATAGTTGTTGAGGCTGCAAGCGGCGAGGCTGCGGTTGATGTTTTAGAAAAAAATCCTGATATTGCCTGTCTTGTTTCAGACATCAATATGCCTGGTATGAGCGGTATAGATCTTACCAGGGAAGTAAGACGAAGCAATAAATTCAGATTTATGCCTGTAATAGTACTCACAAATCCCGATAATCCAGAAAAAAAACAGGAAGCAAGGAATGCCGGAGCAACTGGATGGCTTGACAAGCCTTTCAAACCGGAAAATTTGACAAAAGTTATTGCAAAGATCAGTAAAAGGCCTGCAAATTGAAAAACAATGAAGGTATAAAAGATACTTTTTTTGAGGAATCAAAATCACTTGTCTCCGAAATGGAGAGTCTTGTCCTTGACCTTGAATCAGATCCCGGGAATAAAGAAATTGCAGACTCATTATTTAGAATTGTTCATACAATCAAGGGAACCAGCGGGATGTTTGGTTTTGTAAATGCTGCGGAGCTAGGACACTCCCTGGAAAATATTATTTCTTCAATAAGGGAAGGCAAAGTGGTTCCAGACAGTAATATGACAGATATTTTTCTAGACTGCGCAGATGAATTCAAAGCTCTTTTTGACAACAGGGATGTTGATATTACAAGAGCATCGAGTATCAAGGAAAGCATCAATGTTTTTACTCAGCCAGACGGTGGATACGGCGAAACAAAAGCCGGGGGCAGCTCTTCAGATCTTAATGAATACAGAATTTTTTTCAGACCAATGGATAAAATTTTTGAAATTGGCCTTGATCCCTATACAAACATTGAAGAGCTTATGGAATCAGGAGAATGTTCAGTTGAGTGCGATACTGCAAATATTCCGGATATTTATGATCTCAATCCCGAAAAATCATACCTTTCTTTTGATATAAAGATTAAAACGGCTCTCTCTCTAAAGGAAATAAAGGACATTTTTCTGTTTGTTGAAGATGACAGCGAAATAATCATTGAAAAATTAAGTTCTGAAATTCCTGTAAAAACAGAAGATATTTCTGATAAGCTGAAAAAATACATTGGAAAAAAAGACAGCAGCATTGTTATTTCGACTAAAAAGCTTGATGACATGGTAAACCTTGTTGGTGAACTTGTGATGAACCAGTCAAGACTCTACAGAGAGATGTGTCTCAGGGAGAATGATCCCCTGAAGGAACTTGCAGAAGCAATGGATGAATCAGTTCAGGAACTGAGAGCTTCTGTTCTTGATCTGAGGATGACACCGATTGGTACAAAATTCAGCCATTTCAGGAGGCTTGTAAGAGACCTTTCAGCTTCTTTGAATAAAAAAGTAGAGCTTTTTACCTATGGAGAAGATACTGAGCTTGATAAAAGTATCATAGAAAAAATATGGGATCCTTTTGTTCATTTAATAAGAAACAGCATTGATCATGGTATTGAATCTCCCGAAGAAAGGGCCGGAATCGGAAAAAATGAAACCGGAAGAATTGTGATTTCTGCAAGGACAAAGGAATCAAGGGTTGAAATCTCAATTTCTGATGATGGAAAAGGGATAGATGAGGAGCTTATTCTCAGAGAGGCCAGGAAAAGAGGATTTGCAGATAAAGATCTTGAATCTGGTGAAAAAAGCATTCTAGATTTTATTTTTACTCCGGGTTTTTCTACAGCAGAAAAAGTTAGCGGCATATCCGGAAGAGGGATAGGCATGGATGCTGTAAAACAAAAAATTGAAGAAGTTAACGGAGAAATCAGGATAGATTCAGTCAAGGGATGCGGCACAACTATAACAATTCTTCTCCCGCTGACGCTGGCTATAGTTGATGTTTTAATGTTTGAAACCGGCAATATGTGTTTTGCGGTTCCTCTTTCTCATATAGAAGAGTGCTTTGATTTTTCAAGATTTAAAATCGAAGGTAAAAGAAAAAGAAATCTTTTAAAGCTCAGGGAGGAATTTATTCCTTACTTCAAAGTATCAGATATTTATGATCTAAATGAAACATCAGATGAAAGTTTGTGGCAGGTGATTCTTGTACAGCACGGAAACAGAAAGGCAGGGCTTGTTGTTGAACGGCTTTTGCGCGCGCAGCAGGCTGTGATCAAATCAATAAGAAACTGGTATCACAAGGATGACGGAATTACAGGAGCTGCAGTACTTTATGACGGAAGCCTTGCATATGTCCTTGATGTTGTAAGGCTTTTAAATATCTGCACCGGAAAATCAGGTCAGGAAAAAATTTCAGGAAAAATTGCCCGGAGCAGATTAATGATTGAACAGGCTCTGGATACCTGAGTCTTTTGATTTCATGTTTTAAATTCCAAGAAGGTATTATCGGAGACAGACATTTATGGCAGGATGGAAAGATTTAAAAATTTCAATTAAAATTTCTTTAATATTTGCAGCGGCAGCATTGTTATTTATTCTGTTTATGTTCTGGTATATCGATAACCTGAATAAAATTCTGTATGTCAATGAAAACAATGTAAAAGGCGGAATTCTCATATCAAAGCTTGACCAGAAAGAAGTCTATCTGTTTGATCTTGTAAGGCGCCAGTCTCTGTATCTTAACGACAATGATTCCTTTGTTGAGTCACCTTTTGCTGAAGGAGAAAACAGGCTAAAATCAATTTTTCCGGAAGAACTTGAAAATGATATTATCAGATTGATCCCTCAGAATAAAAAACAAGTTGAGGAGCTTAAAGGAAAGTATAATTTTTTTATTAATGAGCTACAGAAAGTAGGTACTTACGACCTTAATTCAGGGTATTTTAAAAATCATCTTGATTTAATGAATTTTTTTAATTTCAAAGTTATTTCTGCCCTTGAAAGTCTTTTAAGAACACAGTCGGAAATTAAAAAATATATCAGAAAAGAAAGTGTGAATTCTGTAAACATGCTTCATATTATAAAAGATATAAAGCTTAAAACAATTGCATCAGGTATATTTATTTTTCTGATTACAATATCGTGTTCTTTTGTTTTGATTGTAAATATAAGGAAGAGAATTGATATCTTAATTTCTTCTTCTGAAGAAATTGCAAAAGGCAATTATGAAATAAAGGCAGAAATTGATGGAAATGACGAGATCGGGATAATAGCAAAATATCTTGATTCAATTTCTGATAATTTAAGATATATATCCCAGGCCGCAAAAAAGATTTCTGAAGGTGATCTAAGGTTTGAATTCTTTGAAGGTGATGAAAAAGATCCAATAAAAAAAGCTCTAAAAATCATGTATGAAAAACTCCATGAAATTGTATCAGAGGCCAGGATGATTTCCTGTGAAGTCAAGACAGGGAGCACAAGCCTTTATGCCATAGCTGATGAAATAGCATCAGGCGCAGCCCAGCAGGCTTCTGCAGCTGAACAGACAAGTTCTTCAATGGAACAGATGTCAGCCACTTTAAAACAGAATGCAGTCAATGCTGAGGAAACGGTAAAAATTGCCAATGACATGGTTGAAACCTCAGAGGAAAGCGGAAAGTTCGTTGAGCAGACAGTCATAGATATGAAGAATATTGCTGAAAAAATTGAAATTGTTGAAGATATTGCAAGACAGACTAATCTGCTTGCCTTAAATGCGGCTATTGAAGCTGCTAGGGCAGGAGAATACGGAAAGGGTTTTGCTGTTGTTGCAAAAGAAGTAAAAAATCTTGCAGAAAAAAGCCACAGGGCTGCCGTTGAAATTGCAGAAGTTGCAAAAGACAGTGTTGAAAGAGCTGACAGAACAAGTGCTGTTACAATGGATGCTCTTGACAGAATTAAAAGAACAGCTGAGCTTGTTGATGAAATTTCAATCACAACAGCTGAGCAGAGTCAGGCTGTCAACCATACTGCAGAAGCAATTACATATCTTGATCAGGTTATTCAGAAAAATGCCGAAGTTTCAGAAGAAATGGCATTTTATGCCAAAGAGCTTTCTGAGCATTCAGTCAAACTCGGAGAAACAGTAGGTTTTTTTATTGTGAATGAAAAAAATGATCAATGTGAGGAGGGTTGGGATAAAATGCGCAGTTTCTACGAATTTCAGAATCCCTTTGAATCAGGCAGTCTAAAGAACACAGGTTATGACAGTCCGGGGAGTTATTCAGCTGAGAAGAATAAAAACGAAAATAATGAAGATGAAAATTATGACAAGGATTTTGAAAAATTTTAAAAAGGCCTGGAAATGAATCAGGATCAGTCACAGGAATATCTGATTTTTGAACTTATGGATGAAAAATTTGCTGTATCGTCATCAAAGGCTCATGAAATTGTACAGACAAAAAGAATCACAAAACTTCCCAGAATGCCCGGGTTTTTTTTAGGTATTATGAATCTCCGGGGCAACCTTTATCCGGCAGCGGATCTGAGGCTGATGTTTAAAATGCCCTATCAGAATGACACAAAAGATACTGTTTTTATAGTTGTATCTGTAAATGACGACGGCGCAGAGTATGAGACTGCATTGAGGGTTGATATGGTCTGCGAGGTTGAATCAATCCCGGAGTCACAGATAATGACTCATCCTGAAGCCGGCTCCCTTGTACCTGAGAAATATCTTGCCGGTTCCTTTCTTTATAAAGATCAGGTGGTTCTCATTCTTTCTGCAGATGATCTCTGCTCGAGAAATGAACTGCATCTTGTTGATTTTGACTGAAGAGTTGAGTTTTTTCGTAGTTAAAGGTCAGATAACAAAATAAATGATCGGACTGAAAATGAATCCATCAAAAAAGAAAATTTTATTTGCAGATGATTCGCCCTCCATGCGGCTTTTTTCTTCTCTTTGTCTTGGCGATGATTTTGAAATTGATACTGCAAGTGACGGTGAAGAAGCTTTGAAGCTTATCAGAGAAAAGAGTTATGATCTTTTCCTGCTTGATGTTTACATGCCTGAAATTGACGGGATAACTCTTTTAAAAATAATAAGGGAAAATCCTGATACAAAATTCAGGCCTGTTCTGATTATCAGCACTGAGGCGGATAAAAATCTTCTTGAACAGGGCAAAAAAGCAGGGGCCACCGGATGGATAGTAAAGCCGTTTGAAAAAAATTATTTTTTAAAAACTGTAAAGCACATTCTCTTGGCAAAGGAATAGACAGAAATGAAAAACAACTTATCCGAAGAAAATCTTTTAGATGAATTTAAAAAAAAATTTGATGAAAAAAATATTTTGATTTCTGAGCTTAAGAGTGAGCTGGAAATAACAAGGGAAAAACTTTACGATTCGGAACATCTTAAAACAAAATTTCTCTCGATTATAAGAAATGAACTTAAAAATCCTGTTTCTGCAATTTCAGGGCTTTCCAAACTTGTTGCTCAAAAGGATTTTGACTCTGTCGATGAGATAAAAAATATTTTAAAAACAATCAGGCTCGAAGCCGTAAGATTTTCTCTCCAGCTTGACAATGTTCTTGCTGCATCTTCATTTGAAGGGGGAGATAATAACCTTTTTCTTTCTGTTTTTGATCTTGAAGAGCTTATAAATGACGTGAAAAATTCCTACTCTGATGAAACAGAGGCAAGGGAAAAGGAAATTTATACAGAATTTAAAGAATCGGTCAAAATTTATGCAGACAGGGAAAAAATCAAGCTTGCTTTTAAAAATATTTTTGACAATGCTGTCAAGTTTTCTGAAAAAACAGTAAAAATTAATGTTTTTAAAAAAAATAATAATATACTTATTTCATTTTTTAACGACGGATATGAAATTCAGGAAAAAGATCACCATAAAGTTTTTGACAGATTTAACCCTATAAATTCAGGGCTTTCAAGAAAACACTGCGGAGTCGGGCTGGGATTATGCGTGTGCAGCGCTGTGATTGATGCCCATGGCGGGAAAATTGATTTTTTTTCAGGAAAAGGGAGCGGAACTGTTTTTCAGGTTGAGCTTCCTCTTGATGAAAACCAGGGCGAGGGGAATGACGACAGCTCAGATCAGGGGTTTGTTATACTGTGAATGAAAAGATAAGAATTTACCTTAAAACCGGAGGATTGGTATTTTCAAAAGAGCCTGCAGAAGTAAAAACAGTACTTGGTTCATGTGTCAGTGTATGTCTGTGGGATTTTAAAAGAAAAAAAGGTTCAATGAATCATTTTATTTACCCTACATGGACAGGCAGGGGGCTTGCAACTCCAAGATTTGGTAATGTTGCAATGGAATTTATTTATGAAAAAATGATTTCAAACGGGTCAAGACTGGAAGATATTATTGCCAAAATTTTCGGCGGTGCAAGAATTTACCCCTCAGCAGATACTCTTACATCTCCCGGTGATCAGAATGTGGCAAGCGCGAAAAAATTTCTGGAAAAGGTAAATATTCCCGTTATAGCTGAGGATACCGGAGGAATCAGAGGACGAACCGTAATTTTCCATACAGATACCGGCGATGTTTTTGTCAAAAAAAATTGACTGTTAAAAGGTATTTGATTAGAAATCTGCTTTACAGGTTCCAATAAATTAATCGGAGATTTTATGAATATAGATCCACCAGAGTACATCAAAAAAATCAAGCCCTATAAGGCCGGAAAGCCGATTGAAGAGCTTGAACGAGAGTATGGAATAAAAAATGCAGTGAAAATCGCTTCAAATGAAAACCCCCTTGGTCCTTCACCAAAGGCTGTGGAAGCTGTTAAGGAATTTTCTTTAAAGTTGAACAGATATCCCGACAGTTCAGGCTATGAGCTTACTGAAAAGATTTCTTCAAAGTTTGATATACCTTTTAAAAATATTGTTCTCGGGAACGGATCTGACGACATAATTGCTCTTTTGTGCAAAGCTTTTGTAAACGAAACAAAAAATGTCATCATGCCTGACCCTGGTTTTCTGATGTATGAAATTTCAACGAGATCAGAGGGAGGAAGTCCTGTCAAGGTGCCTTTGAAAAACCTTGCTCTTGATCTGGATAAAATGGCGGATCTGTGCAATGAAGATACTGCCGTTATATTTGTTACAAACCCCAATAATCCCACTGGTAGTTTTATTTCAAGGGAAAAGTTCGAAAGTTTTTTAAGCAGAATTCCTTCAAATATAATTGTTGCTTCTGACGAAGCTTATATGGAGTTCTCAGAGTCGTATTACTGTTCCTGGGAGATGATGGAAAAATTTGAGAATCTTGTCTCAATGAGAACTTTTTCAAAGGCATACGGTCTTGCCGGACTAAGAATCGGCTATGGTGTCATGAACCCTTTTATTGCAGAAATTCTGAACAGAATAAGGCAGCCTTTCAATACAAGTCTGATTGCCCAGAAGGCAGCAGTAAGCGCCCTGGACGACGAAGAATTTCTTCTGAAGACAAGAAATCTTGTTTCAAGTGAAAGAAAAAAGCTTCAAAAGGAACTTGCAAATCTTGGCCTGACACCGTTTGAAAGCGATGCGAACTTTATTCTGGTTGATCTTAAAAGATCTGCTGATGAAGTATATGAAAAGCTGCTGAGAAAGGGTGTTATTGCAAGATCTATGAGTTCATACGGCTATCCTGAATATCTCAGGGTTACCATAGGCCTTGAAGAAGAAAACAATCTTTTTATAAACTCTCTTGAAGAGGTTTTAAAAACTTGAAAAAGAATATCATAACCATAGACGGACCGGCTGCGGCCGGCAAAACAACAGTAAGCAGACTTATTTCTGCAGAACTCGGATTCCAGTATGTCGATACCGGAGCAATATACAGAGCACTTGCACTTTTTATGAAAAAAAAAGGGATCGGGTTTGAAGATGAAAAAAAAGTTGAAGAAAATCTTTTTGCTGAAATAAGACCTATGGGTGAAAAGGTTCTGCTGGATGGAGAGGATGTTTCTTCATTTATAAGAACTGAAGAAATATCGATGGGTGCATCAATTATTTCATCATACGGAAAAGTGAGAAATTATCTGCTTGATGTTCAAAAAGAAATCGCTCTGGATTATGACTCTGTTTTTGAGGGAAGAGATATGGGTACCGCGGTTTTTCCTGAAGCCGATGTCAAGTTCTACCTTGACGCTGATCTTTCAGTAAGAGCGGAAAGAAGATTTCAGCAGCTGTCCGGAAAAGGGGAAAACCCTGTCTATGAAACAGTTTACAGCGATCTTGAAAAACGCGATATCCAGGATATGACAAGAAAACATTCTCCTCTCAGGCCGGCTGAAGACGCGGTGATTATAGATTCAACAATCATAAGCGCCGGGGATGTAAAGGAAAAAATGATAGAAATTATTAAATCAAAAATTTAGTTTAATAATATAATTTTAATTACAATTATTTGAAAACATAAAAGTATTTTGTTTTTTCTTGATGAATCGGTTTTGATTTGTTAAAGAAGTGAGATTATGCTTTCTTTGCCAGAAGAGAGCATAAAATATATCCAGGGAGAATTGATAATAATGGCAAACGAAAATTTAGATGTTCAGGACAAATTTGAAGGTGTAGAAACAATGGAAGAACTTCTTGATCTGTATGAAGACAGCTTCAGCAGATTTCAGGAAGGTGAAGTGGTAACCGGAAGGGTTATCTCTATCGGCAGGGATTCTGTAATAGTCGATATCGGGTACAAATCCGAAGGCGCAGTTCCTGCTGAGGAATTCAAGGACGAAAACGGCGAGATCACAGTCAAAAAAGGCGACAAGATTGAAGTGATGATCGAGTTCTGGGACGAGGACGAGGAAGAAGTTGTCCTTTCCAAGGAAAAAGCCGAGAAGCAGAAAGTCTGGGATGAAATTGCAGAAATCCATGAAAAGGACGGAATTGTTGAAGGTATCATCATTAACAGAGTCAAAGGCGGTTTCTCTGTTGATATCGGAGTACAGGCATTCCTTCCTGGTTCACAGGCTGATCTTCGTCCGATCAAGAACATGGACGTAATGGTAGGCAAGAAATTCAAGTTCAAGGTTCTTAAATTCAACAAACGCAGAAGCAATATCGTTCTTTCAAGAAGAGTGATTCTTGAATCCATGAGACAGGAACAGAGATCTGCTACTCTTGAAGAACTGGAAATCGGAAGAGTAATGACCGGTACAGTCAAGAATATCACTGAATACGGTGTATTTATTGATCTTGGCGGCGTTGACGGTCTTTTACATATTACAGATATTTCCTGGGGAAGAGTCAAGCATCCTTCTGAGCTATTTGCTCTTGGTGATGAAATTGAAGTCAAGATTCTTTCATACGACCTTGAGAAGGAAAGAGTATCTCTTGGTATGAAGCAGCTTACTCCTGATCCATGGGAAACTGCAGCACAGCAGTATCCTGTAGGAAGCAAAGTCAAGGGAAGAGTTGTAAGTCTTACAGATTACGGTGCCTTTGTTGAGCTTGAAGAAGGTATTGAAGGTCTTATTCATGTTTCTGAGATGTCATGGACCAAGAAAGTAAAGCATCCTTCCAAAATGGTTTCTGTTGGTGAAGAAGTTGAGGCAGTTGTTCTTGACCTTAAGCCTGAAAGCCGCAGAATTTCACTTGGAATGAAGCAGGTTGAGCCGAACCCATGGGATCTTATAAGCGACAAGTATCCTGTTGGAACAATCATTGAGGGCAAAATCAAGAATATTACAGATTTTGGTCTTTTCATAGGAATTGAAGACGACATTGACGGTCTTGTTCATATTTCGGATATTTCATGGACTAAGAGAATCAAGCATCCCGGCGAAGTATACAAGAAGGGTGATACTGTTCAGGCAGTTGTTCTTGATATTGACAAGGAAAATGAAAGATTCTCTCTTGGAATCAAGCAGACCCAGCCTGATCCATGGGAAAGTGCACCTGAAACCTATAAAGTAGGTTCAAAAATCAGCGGTAAAATCACAAATATTACCGACTTCGGTATTTTTGTTGAGCTTGAAGAAGGTGTTGAAGGTCTTGTTCATATTTCTGAAGTTGAAAACGAGAAAAAAGATCTTTCCAAGGAGTATCAGATCGGTTCAGACCTTGAAGCAAAGGTTATGAACGTAAATACCGAAGAAAGAAGAATCGGTCTTTCAGTCAAGCGTCTTGGAATGGATGACGACGAGGCTATACTCAAGGATTACATGAAGAAAATCGAAGACGTTCCTACTTCTTCATTTGGTGAAATCCTCAAGGAAAACATAGAGGAAAAAATCAAGGAAAAAGAAGAAGCCAGAAACAATAAGTAGGTTTTTTCATCCATAATTTTTGAAATTTATATACGGATACCTTATTTTTTTAAGGTATCCGTTTTTTTTAAGGAGATTTCCCAGATGTTTTCAAGAAGACACCCATACCTGTTTTTTCTTTTGACATTCACTTTAATAATCTGTTCATCATCTGTAATTATTTCTCTTATTTCGGGAGCATCCAGACTTGCATCCCAAAAACCGGGCAGACACAATATAGGCGTTATCGAAATAAGCGGAATAATATTCGAATCAGAATCTGTAATAGAGAGCCTGAAAAATTTCAGGGAAAGAAAGGATATTGAGGCTGTTGTACTGCGAATTAACTCCCCGGGAGGAGGAGTTGCTCCTTCCCAGGAGATTTATGAGGCGGTGAAAAGGCTTTCAGAGAAAAAAAAGGTTGTTGCATCACTTGGAAGCGTTGCAGCTTCAGGCGGTTATTATATTGCATCTGCAGCCGATAAAATTATAACAAACCCTGGTACTATAACCGGAAGCATCGGCGTTATAATGG
>JBFWJK010000041.1:0-19830 GCA_050253255.1 Desulfobacteraceae bacterium
GGGAGTCTTTATTTCCCTAAATCCGCTCATTGCTCTGTACATAAGAGCCTTTGCCGAAAATTTTCCTGCTATCACCTGCTTATATGCTGTTTCGAGATCCTTAAACCCGACATCTACAAAATTTGCAAACTGCCCTGCAAAACTATGATCTCCGTTTTCATCGATAAAAGAGGCTCTTACCGCCCATTTTACAGTTTTTGAAGGATCTATTCTTTCAGCAAAATCTGAAATTGCTTTCTTCACTTCACCCGGGACTTCGGCTTTTTCAATACAGCTTCTTATTCTTGAAGCCCTGACTTCTGCAAGATCATAGTCCTTTAAATCCAGATCCTCTTCAAGAAGAAGTCTGATTCTCTCTCCAGGGTCTTCACGGTCTGTAAACAGCTTATACCCTGCAGATGTAACCACAAAAGATTCAGGTATGCCTGATTTGAACTCAGCTGAAAGAGCGGCAAGTCCGGAAGCCTTGTTCCCGCAGACTTTTGGATCTGATGCAAAATCATTTTCCAGACTCACAGCAACTGGAATATTTGAAACATCATGATCTTTAAACAGATCTTCCGTACCTTTTTTTATCCTGAAAATCACCTTATACAGATCCTGATGCCTGTTACCCGTAATGAGATTGAGTTCTTCAGACATTAAAAGCACATCTTCTATTACCCTTCGGACAGGTCTTTTTATCCTGGAACTGAATCTTTTTGCATGATTAAGATCAGCCTTCAGGTCACTTAAAATTTTCAAAGACTTTGTTGACTTGTCAGCAAGGTTTCTAAGGGTTTCAGTACGGAACCTAACCAAAGAGCCTTCATGGTTTTCTTTAAAATTTTTATATTTTAAATTCATCTTTTTTCTCCATGGAAGTAGGTAAGACCTGTTTTTTTTAGTTATGCAGCACTGAGTTCATCTGCCGCACGGTCAATAACTGACTTCAGATCACTCGGTTTGAAAGGTTTTGCAATAAAATCAAAAGCTCCTTTTGTAAGAGCTTCCCTTGCAATTTCAACAGTGGCATAGCCTGTAATAAGAATCACTTTTGTTTCAGGGGATTTTTCCATAACCCTGTCAAGAAGCTCTATCCCGTCAATTTTATCCATTCTTATGTCAGTGACTATTATATCAGCCGAAAACTCATTAAAATGATTCAAGGCTTCTTCAGGGTCAACAAAACTTAAAATTTCATGTCCGGTTTTTTTCAGAGCCTGGCTTAAACGTTTACCTACAATATTTTCATCATCAATTATGATGATTTTTAATTTTGATAAGCTCATATAACCTCCTTATGAATTTATATTGTCTGCACTTCCGGCCGGTTAATTTCAGCTGAACCTGAATTCTTCAAGCCGTAATCAGCTCCAAAAATCACCTTTCCGGTTTGTGCAAGCACTTTTTCAATTTCAGAAATATTTCTTCCAAAACACCAGCCGTAACTTTTATCTTTGCTTGTAATAATATCAACAACGTCTCTTAACCCGCTCAGTTCAGTCATATTTTTTGAATATACAAAAACAAAATCAGTATCCATGAATCCTCCGGCATATGAATCCAGCTTAAAATCAATTTCTTTTCCGTCTGATAAAATCATGCTCAGATAATCATTATCAAAAAAGGCATGCCATTTTTTTGTAATAAGCGGATTCATCTCCTTTTTTTCTTCTCTGCATTCTGTCCATGATGTCAATAACTGAAAAGGTACAGAGAATTTCTGACATTCTTCAAAGGGATCTGAAAAATCACCTGCCTCTGGAAAGAAAAGAGCATTTATCCTGCAAAATGATCCCCCGCAGTTCACTGTTATTTCAGTTTCTTCTTCCGGTGGTTTAAAAACTGAATCGGAAGCAAGTATATGGCTGAAAACATCTGCCATAAAAGATTTTACATAAGGAACTGAGTTTTGAGTTGATCCGTCAAACCAGCTGATTACCTTCTCCAGGAGGAAGTATTCCGGCTCCGGTAATCCGCCGGATGACGGATCATTGTGAGGTAAGTTAACCTTTTTCGGTGATTTTGCTGATAAAATCATTTTTCTGGCTTCATTCCTGTAAGTGTCCAGAGTCATGTAAAGCCTGTAACTGTCCCGCGACTCAAGAACAGCTGCGTTGTATACAATTTTATCTAGCGTATCCGCGATTTTTTCTATCAATGAGGCTACATAATGAAAATCAAAAATATATTCGCCCTTAGACTTTTCTCTTCCGTCTTCAAAAAGGGCCATGAGTTTTTTTGAATACTCCAGAACTTTTTTAAACCGGATAATATTCAGACTGTATTGTGAAAAGCATATTTTCGCCTTCATTCTTTCTTTTAATTTTTCAATAAGTCCTGTCATGTCATACCCCATTGTTTTAATTTTTGTCCCTGAGTCAGGATAAAAAAAATTCTAATCGGAAACAGCAGCCTTTCTGGTAAAAGCCTGTGCCTGGTCTGATCTTCCACCGGCAAGACTGGCCTCTATTTTGCGCCTTTTAAAATAAGCTTTGCCGACAAAATACAAAATAAGAAGACCACCGCTTATTCCTGCCAGAAACAGAAACCCCTTGCTCACTGAATTGAATAATGGATTGTATGAAGAGCTTATTTCTAAATAACCAAGTTCCTGAAGATACATTGGAATTGCAACAACCCTGCTCATTACGCACACAAAAATAATAACAGCTGTAACAAGTCTTATTATAAACTCATTTACCACCTTTGTGCCGTATGATCCTATATATATTCCAAGAAGAGATCCTGCATAAAGAAGAAGAACAAGTCTTATGTCGACCATACCTTCAAATGCATAGTTAAGAGCACCGAAAGCTCCCATATACATGGCGAGGTAAAGCTCGCTGCCAGCTGCAACAGCTGCAGGAACACCGAAAACATAAATCATTGCAGGTACCCCTATAAAACCACCGACTCCTATTGTTCCGGCAAGATATCCTGTGGCAAGTCCGCATACAAGAACCACCCACAGAGAAACCTTCACATCTGCCACCGGAAAATATATAAGCGGATAAAGCTTCAGTCTTGAAAGAAAATCTATTATTTTTGTTGAAGGCCCGCTTTCTCCTGATTTCCTCGAGCCTATAATATCCCTGAGCATTGAAACAGCTACAATTGAAAGTATCACTGCAAAAATTACACTTATATAAAGATCTGCTGCAGCCCCTTTTGATGCATGCGAATCTCCGGTCTCGCCGCACATGAATTTCATGACAACAACTGCAATCCTTATTCCTGCAAATGCAGTAATTAGCATGAAGATTGAAAGTTTTTTATCCACATTACCAAGTTCTCCATGCTTTTTTGAACCAACCATGGCTTTTCCGAACTTATGTGTAATATTGCTTGCAACAGCAATCGGACCCTGAACTCCGAGGTTCATCATTCCCGGAGTCATGAAAAAAGCCCCGCCTGATCCGATAAATCCGCTTAAAATTCCTCCGATAAATCCCAGCAGTACAACCTGAAAAGCTGTCATCCATGTCAAATGTATGAATAAATCTCCAAAAGCTCCCATATATATCACCTCTCAAATATTTTTTTTTAATCAGAAATCTCAAGTTAAAGGACAAAAAAACTGCTCCTACTCAAGCCTGATCAGCTTCAGTACATTGCTGTAAAAACCTCCTATGGTAAAAGCAATTATTGGGACAGCAACTGCAATTACGATGGAAACAAAAACTTTACTTTTTATGTCTCCGCCTGTCTGGCCTGCTGAAATAAACCTCAGAATCGGCTCCTGAAATTTAAAAACGCCCAGATATATCAGAAGGGAGAGAAATCCTGTCAGAAAAAGGCTCACCATCTGCATTTTTCCGAAAAGATAGTGGGATTTCAGTTCTTCTGCTGCAATCACTGGAACTTTAAACTTATCGGACAGCAGATTTATGTAATCCCTTTTCAGCCTTGCTCTTGAAACATCCTTTGAACTGAAGACATCGCCTACCACAACAAGACTGTAATCTCCTGTTCTTGAAATGTAGTCTGCAGCATTTTTTTCTCCGCCGCCGACAGTATGGGAGGTTCCTGCACGTCCCACTTTTATTAGTCTGTCCATGGCTTTCTCAACTCCGTAAGAATCGTTTGATGTAAAGGAGGGGGAAGAGTCGCTTTCCTCAAGTATTCCTCCGTTTTCAGTGGATATTTCAGAAATTTTTTCAGCCATATCAGGACCGGAATCAACCCTTTCTGCTGAAGGAGCAATTCTTACAAGATCTATGGCGGCATTCCATTTTTCTGCAATTTCAATCATGTTTTCAAATTCTTCAGCTGAAGAATCAAATCTGTCTCCAATGCATACAAGGTTGGTTGAAGCAACTGTGCATATATAAGATTTCACGTCTTTCATTCTTTCCAGTACCACCGGAATATTATCTGCCAGAGAGGCCTGGCCAGGCAGATAACTTACTGAGACATGTCCGTTTTTCGCACTTACTTTTATATTGATATTTTTTGTGTTTTCATTTCCGGAAAGCTCAAGGTGACATCTTGAGGCAAGAAGAAGGTCCCGTATCGCCTGTTCCTCTGTTTTCCCCATCTGAAATTCAGGCAGGACTGCAAGAGACTGGATTGAAGCAGCCGCACTTTTAACAGACAGATCTGAAGAATTCAGAGTAAGATTATAAAGAAAAGGATTTTCAATATCCTGACGATAAAGGGTTTTTACCCACCTCTTAATGTCTTCCTCCACATCTTCAACATAGCGTTTTGCCTTGGCCCAGCTGAGATTCATATCAGACACGGCATTGTTTACAGCGGTTTCCGTATCTGAAATAACCCTTACGCCAAGTATTCTGGAAATTCCTGCAAGAACAAGGTTTCCCGCTCTTCCATGATAGATCAGATTCCCCTCTTCGAGAACCTTTTCACAAAGCCTTGCAGCAACAAAAGCCCTGTATCTTTCAGCTTCCATTCTCAAAGCTTCAGTAACGGGCCTTTTCTTGAGTATCTCTACCTCGATTTTCCCCACAGATATGCCGAAGTCAGCAGCTTCCTCAAGAATATTGCTTCTGCTGAGGTATGGATACCCCGTTCTTTCTGCAAGTTCTGCGGCTAGTTCTTCACTGTCGCAGTACCCTCCACTGGAAATACAAATTATCTGCATAGCCACCTCTCATTTCTGATAAATCCGTTTATTTTTTCAAGACACCTGCGTGTCTTTAAAATGAGTTCCTGATAAATTTTAACGGCAGTCCTTTTATAAGCATAACGGGGCAGCAGCCCATTGCACAAATTACAATGCAGACTTTGTACCAAAAAATTTTATCTGTAATTTCGGATAGTTAACAAAAAAGAGAGGGTATCAACCAAGTTGCATTATGCAACACAAAAAATCACTCCAGCCACAACTTATTGATATTTATATTCTTTTACTCAATGTCTCATTATAAGACACTGACGTTGCAAAATGCACCACTAACTTTCTTCCAAACCTGATTTCTTCAGTTTTCTGTATAATGAGGCCCTGTTTATTCCAAGAATCTTAGATGCTTCGGTTTTTCTGCTTTCAACATGTTCAAGCACCCATTTTATATAATCATTTTCAAGTTCCTCAAGGGTTTTAACCCCCGGCCCTGAAGTGTCCCATGAAAACTTTTCAGACTCCCTCAGGCTTTTCGGGAGGCAGTGAATTTTTATCATTCTGCCCCTTGCCATTGAAACAGCGTGCTCTACAATGTTTTCGAGCTCCCTTACATTGCCCGGGAATGAATAACAGGCCAGAAGATCCATGACATCATTTGAAAAACCTGAAATTTTCTTTCCTGAAAGAGAGCAGAATTTTTTTAGAAAATGACTGGCAAGAATCGGGATATCCTCTTTCCTGCTGCGAAGTGCAGGCAGCTCTATATGAATTACGTTGAGACGAAAATAAAGATCATGCCTGAAACTTCCCTCTGCACACATGGATTTGAGATCCCTGTTTGTTGCTGCAATAATTCTTATATCAACAGGAACAGGCTTTGTTCCCCCTATTCTTATAAGCTCTCTTTCCTGAATCACCCGTAAAAGCTTTGCCTGCATGGAAAGGGGAATATCACCTATTTCGTCGAGAAAAACAGTTCCGTTATCAGCAGTTTCAAGAAGACCTTTTTTAATTCCTGAAGCGCCTGTGAAAGCGTCTTTTTCATGCCCGAAAATTTCATTTGCAAACAGTTCCTCATTAAAAGAGCCGCAGTTGAAGGCAACAAACTTCCCGTTCTTTTTTGGCCCTGTGTCATGAATACAGCGTGCGGCAATTTCCTTCCCTGTCCCTGATTCTCCTGTTATCAGCACATTTGCTTCAGATTCTTCTATTCTTGAAATCATTTTTTTGACCTCAAGCATTGATTCGCTGCTTCCAATCAGTTTTGAATATGGGGAATTTTTTTCAAGAACAGATTCAAGAGCTTTTATCCTTGAAGACATTTTCACTTTCTTGACTGCTTCATCAACAATATGTCTTACTTCATCGGGGCGAAGAGGTTTCTGCAAATAATAATAAGCACCTTTTTTTGTGGCTTCTATTGCTGAGTCAACCGATCCATACCCTGTGATTATTATCACCTCTGTATCTTCAGAAAGTTCCTTTGCTGTGAGAAGTATATCAAATCCGTCAATCTCATCTATTACAAGATCGGTAAGAACAATTTCAAAATCCCTTGATCTCAAAAGACTTACAGCAGTTGCTCCGTCAAAGGCCTTTGTAACCCTGTGTCCCTGTTTTTCAAGTATTTCACCAAGCCTTTTTGCACTTAAAGGATCATCTTCCACAACAAGAACTGAAGCATTTTTTTCTCTGTCAAAAGCCAATTTTTTCTCCCGGTAAAAAAACCCCTGCCTGAAAAACAGATTACCCTGTGCATAATAAAAATTTAATGCACAAGGCAATCATAAAAAGCAAAGGAATTTTTTCACGATATTAACGTCAGATCTGAAATCTTCTTTTAAATAAGTACTTATTTATGTTCATTTACAATTCTTTTGTATTCATCACTCTCAACAATCATGGAAAGAGCATTCTGAAATTTTTCAACGGTCTTGTCATCGACATTCCTGTTAAATGCAAAACATAATGGAGCTTCTTTCAGAACATAATATGCCTTATAGTCATTGACATCATAACCTTCATTTTCAATTGCCGCAAAAAGACTTTTTTCTCCAAGGGCAATAAGGTCTATCCTTCCCATTTCAAGTTTCTTAATGTTAAGGCCGGTTTTTGAAGTACTGTCGAGAATATCCTGATTTATTCCCTCTGAAATCAGAATCTGTTCTGCAACATCGTCTCTTATTGCTCCAATCCTGTATTTATTTGCATCTTCTATTGAGTTTACTTTAATATTTTTGTCTTTTTTCCCCACAAGAACAAATCTTGTCCCTTCAGCTATTGGGCATGCCCATTTAAACATATTTTCCCTCTCAGGAATTCTTGTAGTGGAAAAAAGCACTGCATTGTCCTCTTCCAAAGCAGACTGATAACCTCTTGCCCATGGAACAAGAGTAATTTTTTTCGGTTTTTCCCCGGTCTCTTTCCAGACAAGCTTTAAAGTTTCAACAGCAATTCCTGTTATCTTGCCGTTCTTATAATAATTGTAAGGAGGGTAGTCTTCTGTATAATATTTAAGTTCTGCGGCTGATGCTGTTATAAGCTGGCTGATAATAAAGAAAAAACAAATTGAATAAACAATTTTTTTCATCATGGCAGGCTCCCTGATTTAGTTATTTTTTTATTGTTTCTTCGGATTAACAATGTTTAATATCACATTCAGTAAGCACTTTGTCAATCATTCAAAAAATCGACAAAAATTGTATGCCTGTATACTAAGGAGTTCAAAAACTGGTATGGAATAGTCAGTTCTTTATACTTTTTAAAAATATACCTATCAGATCTTGTATCATGATTCAGGCATCATTACATATCTTAAGATTTTTTTCTGAAGCCCTTCAGGCAAAAGTTTTCTAAGCATTAGAAGTCCTGTCATACCTTTTCCTTCATAATGAATTTTTCTGGTTTCAAGAGATGAAAAAACAAGTTCTGCAACATCTTCAGGCAAAAGTTTTGCTCCCATTTTTTTAAGACTTGCAGCCTGTGTACTGGTTCCAATAAGAGAAGTTTTTACAAAAGGGACTCTAATGTCTGAGACATGAATTCCTTCCTTTTCAAATTCCATGTTCAAAGATTCTGTAAGAGAGGAAACAGCTGCTTTTGAAGCAGAATAAACTGCAAGGTGAGCAGTGCCGTAAACTGCTGAGGCTGAAGACATGTTTATAATTCTGGAATCTCTGGTTTTTCTCAGATAAGGAAGTGCTGAATATGAACAGTTTATAACCCCTTTAAGATTTATATCTATCTGAAGAAGCTGTTCTTCAAGGGAAAGCTGCGAAAAAAAACCCGCCCTTAAAATTCCTGCATTATTAAAAAGGACATTGAGTTTTCCCCCTGTTTGTACTGCAAAACTTCCAAGGGCATTTTCAACCGAATTTCTGTCAGAAACATCTACTTCACCAAAACAGCAATTATCCTCACCTATCTCTTTTGCAGCAGACGCTGCCTTTTTACTGTCGATATCATAAATTCCTGTAAACCATCCTTTTTTTGTAAAAAGCTCAGCAACGGCCTTTCCAATACCGGAACCCGCTCCGGTTATGAAAATTGTTTTCCCAGTACTCATGTTCCCTCCGGCAGACAGACATAATGTAAATTTAAAATGAAATAAAGTTCACATTTAAAATTTATACCTGGCCGTAAGGCAGGTCAACAAAAACATGAACTCAAAATCAAATTCCTTGTTAGCTGATTTAAATAATGCTAATTCAAAGATATAAACTTCTTTTAAAAATCAAAAATAAATCAAAAAAATATTTATGCCCCAAAAAAAACGTTCAAAAACAAGAATTCCGCAACAGAAACGAAGCATTGAAAAAAAGAACAAAATCATGGATGCAGCTATGGCTCTTTTTTCTGAAAAAGGGATTCACAACACCAATTCAAAAGAAATTGCTGCAAAGGCAGAAGTTGCAACAGGAACATTTTATTCCTATTTCCCTGACAAAAAAAAACTGCTTACAGAGCTGGTTGATATTTATCTTGACAGGCATTTTGAGCAGATATGGAAAGCTCCCCTTCCTGAAAAAGCAGATAATTTCAGGGAAATCATCAAAAATATATATAAAAATCTTCTCAGTGCATATAATGAAGCACCAGGTTTTCACATGGAAACCCATGTTCTGAGGTATTCAGACCCTGAAATCAGGGCTCTTTACGATAAAGAAACCAAAAAAGAGCTTGAACAGATAACCAGATACCTTGAGCAGTACAAAAATGATCTAAGGATTAAAGACATTGAAGCCGCAGCTGTTGTAATCCACAGCGCTGCAGAAAGCCTTACCCACAAAATAAAATTCATGGGTACTGTTGATGAAAAAAGACTTATTGAAGAGTTTTGTGAAATGGTTGATAAATATCTTACAAGAGACTGAAAAACAAGGAGGATGCCATGAAATCCCTTTTTAAAAATTATTTCCCGGTATTTCTTTTTTTAATTCCCGTCTTTATCTTTGCACATTCAGCTGCTTCAGAAAAAAATATAACCCCTGTAAAACTGTGGGAAACACAAAAGGTCTTAAGTGTTCCGGAATCAGTTCTCCATAATCAAAAAGACAATATTTTGTACATATCAAACATTGACGGAAAGCCTCTGGAAAAAGACGGCAAAGGCTTTATTTCAAAAATTTCCACTGACGGTGAAATACTTCAACTTCAATGGGCCAAAGGACTCAATGCCCCGAAAGGTGCTGCAATCTTTAAAGACAGTTTTTATGTCACAGACATTGACAGGCTTGTTGAAATAGACATGAATTCAGGAAAGATTAAAAACACATATCCTGCCAAAGGTGCAGTTTTTTTAAATGATGCTGCAGCAGACCTTCAGGGAAATATCTATGTTACAGACATGTCTGAAAAAAACAGTGTAATATACAGACTTTCAAAGACAGGATTTACTGTATGGTATAAAGGCCCGGAAATAAAAACCCCAAACGGAATTCATTTCCAAAACAATACGCTTGCAGTTGGAAACTCCGGCGACAAAACAATTAAATTCATTAAAATTTCAGACAAATCCATAGTAAAATCGATTACTGCTCCCACAAAAATTGATGGACTAAGACCCTTCAGTAAAAACAGCTGGATAATATCTGACTGGGCAGGCAAAACAAGCATAGTTTATGAATCCGGTAATCACCAGTTGTTAATTGACACTTCCGGGCAAAAAATCAATTCCGCAGACCTTGAATATATCCAGGAACAAAACCTTCTTATTATTCCTACTTTTTTCAATAATACAATTGCAGCCTACAAACTGCCATGACACAGACAATAGAATTTACAAATGAAGACAGAAATTTTCTAAATCTTGTAAAAGATGCTTTCCTTGCAAACCCCTTCAGTGAAAAACGAAAAGAAATTGACAGGGAGCTTACAAAAGCTTCAGGACAGTCAAGGGAAAAAATAGTTGAAAAACTTGTATTTAAAATTCAGGACAAATTAAATGAGTTTAAATCAAGGGGAATAAAAAGCATCTTAAATGTTCATGAAAAGGACAGAGAAGTTTTTGAAATTTTTATACTGTTCAATTTTTTTTATTTTTACAGAAAAGAAATTGACCGCCATATTCTTGAACAGATTAATCAGGAGGAAAAAATTTTAAAAATCTCCTTTGCCCAGCAGGCAAAGGAAGATCTTGAAAAATGGGGTTTTACTCACCTCGAAATTCAAAACTGCTTTGAAGAGGCCTTTCAGCTCAGAAGAGCATTTTTCTTCATTAAAACCAATATAATCGGAAAAAGTCCTGTAATGAAAAAACTGAGAAGCGATTTATGGGACAATATTTTCACACATAATCTCAACATATACAGAAAATATTTAAAAAACAGAATGGAGGATTTTTCCACCCTTATTCTTGGCAGCACAGGAACAGGAAAGGGAGCTGCAGCTGCTGCAATAGGAAGATCAGGATACATTCCCTTTGACATGAAAAAGCTTAAATTTACAGAAAGCTTTACATCCTCTTTTTATCCAGTAAACCTCTCGCAGTTTCCTCAAACACTTATAGAATCTGAGCTTTTCGGGCACAGGAAAGGTTCTTTTACAGGAGCAGTTGACAATTATCACGGAGTTTTTAAAAGATGCTCTCCCCACGGCTCAATTTTTCTGGATGAAATAGGAGATATTTCACTGCCTGTTCAGGTAAAACTGCTTCAGGTGATTCAGGACAGAATATTTTATCCCGTTGGAAGCTATAAAAAAGAAAGATTTTACGGAAGGGTCATTGCCGCCACAAACATGCCAATCAATAAATTAAGGGAAAAGGGAGAGTTCAGAGATGATTTTTATTACAGGCTCTGTTCTGATGTAATAAAAGTGCCCACTCTTTATGAAAGAATCAAATCTGACAAAAAAGAATTAAGCGAGCTTATTTCTTTTCTTATAAAAAGAATTCTTGGAAAAGAGTCTGCAGAACTTATTGAAATGGTTCATGATGTTATTGATAAAAGACTTGGTCCGGATTATTCCTGGCCTGGGAATGTAAGAGAGCTTGAGCAGTGCATAAGAAGCGTATTTATAAAAAAAGACTATTTTGGAGATTTTAAATCTGAAAAGAAAAATTATGAAAACATGGTATTTGAAAGCTTTAAAAACGGAACAATTTCGGCTCAGGAGCTTGTTAACGGATACTGCCGGATATTATATGGCCGTCACAATACCTTTGAAGAAGTTGCCAGAAGAACCTGCCTGGACAGAAGAACTGCAGCCAAATATATAAAAGAAGCCGGAAAACAAACAGATTCCTAATCAGTTGCTGAACGAAAACGGCCTTTTTTTCACCATT
Organism: Desulfobacteraceae bacterium; assembly: GCA_050253255.1. Taxonomy (GTDB): domain Bacteria; phylum Desulfobacterota; class Desulfobacteria; order Desulfobacterales; family JACKCP01; genus JACKCP01. The sequence goes on from JBFWJK010000041.1 coordinate 11,853, forward strand.
TCGGCGTCAGATTCAAAATTTAATCCTCAAAATACTGAATGTATCCTAAAGGTTAAATTTTTCATCTTCCTTGAACTGAACAAAAAATTCTCGTTTTATGCAACCACTAATTACTGCGATATACATTTCATGCATGTTTATGGTCACGCAATGCACATTCACAAAAATGTCTTATTAACGTATAGAAAGTTCTGAATTTTAATTCAGATTTCAACCCTTGCACACCACAAATACTTTTTACAAATAAAATTCAAACAGTTACACACTGCAATTTTCATTCTACGCATTAAAAACAAACCTTTTTGAATGACAATATCAAACATGGCACATTAATTGTAATGTACATATCAGAAATTTTAAAAAATTGTTCAGCCGGCATGAACAGAATCTAAACTAAAAAAGGAGATTCCATGTACTCTCTAAGTATCAATACCAAAGCCTATAACATTGGATTACTGATGAATAAATTCCAGAAAAGATCGGGAAAAAGACTGAAAAGAAAAATTGAAGCTTTTGATTTTGAAGGTCTTCAGTCTAAACTGAAAAGACTTTTCACATACGGTCCAAGATTTGAATTAAGCATTCCATGGACATACTGATAACCTCCCTTTAATTAAAAGTTCCGGTCTTTTCCGGAACTTTTACCTTTCCGGTAAATCTACTCATTTTTAATCACTTAAATTCCAATGCAATTTTTTTCTAGCTTTTAAAGCAAAAAAAAATAATTATAAAAACATAAACCTAAATTGAGCGATTTTCAAGTTTGCCGCATATAACGGCAAATTGTATCAGGCGCATGATAGAATTTAACGCAGTAGGTGCAGCAAAATTGGAAAGCCCGCAGGGTTTCATATTTTTAAATATAATAAGCTTGATTTATTGAAAATTTCTTAATTTAAAATATGAAACGCTCAACTTAGGATAAACTATTAAAAACCAAGCAGACAAAAGATAATTTTATGGATTCTGTAACACAGGCAGCACTCGGTGCATCTGTTGCCCATCTTTTCTGGCACAGAAATTTAGGAAGAAAAGCTTTTGCATTAGGAGCGGTAATAGGTACCCTTCCGGATCTTGATATTGTTTTTTATCCCTTTTTAAACGGGGTACAACGGCTTTACTGGCACAGAGGAGAATCACACTCTGTTTTTTTTGTCTTTCTGGCAAGTTTTTTTATCTGCAGATTCTTCCAAAAAAAAGCAGCTCAGTACAATTTATCGTGTGCAAATTTTTTTACAGGGCTTTTTTTCATATTTGCAACCCACATAGCTCTTGATCTTTTTACTGTATACGGAACACAGATTTTTGCCCCTTTAACCAGATACGGGTTTGCAATAGGGAATTTTTATATCATAGATCCTCTTTATACAATCCCGCTCCTTGCAGGAATTTTAACGGCTTTAAATACTGACCTTAAAAAAGGATTGACCGCAAACACTGCGGGAGTTGTCTTAAGCAGTGCATATATTGTTTTTTCACTTTCAGCTCATTCACATGCAAACCAGATTTTCTGCAAAAGTCTTGAAGATAAAAACATAAAGGTTTTTGATTCAATTACTTCTGCAACTCCTATGAACACAATTTTATGGAGACATATTGCACAGACTGAAAAAGGACTTCTTATAGGTTATTACTCCCTTATAAACAACACTTCCAAGGATCAGATTGAATTTGACCTGGTCAAAAAAAATGAAGAACTGATTAAACAGATTGAAAACCAGCCGAATGTCAAAGCAGTAAATTGGTTTTCAAAAGGATTCTGGACTGCGGAAATGAAAAACGGTATTCTGACATTATCCGATCTGAGATTCGGAGAATTAAGACCCCACGAAAAAGCTTCTCCAGACCAGTGGGAATATATTTTCACATGGGAACTCAATGAAAATCCGAATTCCCTTGAAACAAGCACTGATAAAAACATCAACTATAAAGATGCCCTGGCGGTTTTGTGGAAAAAATTTAAAGGGTAAAAGCCCTGGCTGAAATACATCCGGTTTTAAAAAATCTGCAGACCCTGCAGTAGAACTTAAAAGAGAAAATTTTTATGAAACTCAATTTCTTCATTCTGATATTTTTTTTCCTTACAATGAGCTGTGAGGCTGAACTTCTTGAAATCAAATATTTCCAGAAGGATCAGCGTTATATATACAGAATAGAACTTTTAAAACTTGCTCTGTCAAAATCGATGAAAGAAGAAGACACTGTAATATATATCCCCTTTACTGAAGACATAACCCAGTCAAGAGGACTATATTTTTTAAAAAACAATCCTGAGCTTGTAAACATTGCTTTTCTTCCTGCAACCAGAGAAAGGGAAGATTCTTTTCTTGCGGTCAAAAAACCGATTCTCTATGGAATGCTCGGATACAGAATATTTCTGATTCATAAAGACAACCAATCTCCGTTTAATGATATCAGCTCAATAGAACCGTTTATCGACGGAACTCTTTTATGTGGATTCGGGTCCCAATGGGCAGATATGAAAATATTGAATCACAATAAATTGAATACAGTTGGAATTGCAGTATATGAACATCTTTTCAAAGCTCTCAACCATAAAAGGTTTGATTATTTTCCAAGGGGAATCAATGAAGCATGGAAAGAATTCGAATCAAAAAAAAATAAATATAAAAATATAATTGTTGAGAAAAACACTGCCTTTTATTACCCCTATCCTGTTTATTTTTTTGTAAATAAGAATAATCAAAAACTTGCATCATTAATTGAAAAGGGACTTGATGCCGCTGAAAAAGACAGCAGCATGAAAGAGTTGTTTTTAAAACACCACAAAGAGATTATTAAAAAAACAACCTTGTCAAAAAGGAAAATTTTTAAACTTGAAAATCCTGAAATCCCGGATCAGGAAACTATCTGTTCTGACTGGTGGCTTGAGATGTATTGAGAAATTACTGATTTCAATTACATCGGCATATAGATTTTGATATTTACATCTTTTAACTATATAATTGATATTTAAAATCCCTTTAACCGGAAAAACAAATGCCAAAAAGAAAAATATCCATACTCAAGTCAATGAGTTCAAGGATTTTTACTCTTGCTGCAGGACTGATTATTCTTACTACATCTCTTCTGATTTATACAGTTCACAATCAGGCCAGATCAGAGCTTATGAAAATTCAGGAAAAAAATGCTCTTATTCTCCTGAGTGCAGTCAACAGTGCAGTGGAAAATGCCCACCATGATATTCTTTTTTTTAAAAACAAGCTTATGGAACAGAGAAAACAGGAAGCTAAAAATGAAGTTGAAATAGTTTTTGCCGTTTTAAACAGCTACATCAAAGAAGCTCACCAGGGCATTATTTCTGTTCATGATGCACAGAAAAAAGCCAGGGAACAGGTAAGATCAATGCGATTCAACGAAGGACTCGGCTACTTCTGGATCTCAGATACAACAAAGCCTCATGCAGTCATGCAGATGCATCCAGTTTTTCCTGAACTGGAAGGTCTGGAAATGTCCCAGCCTGATCAAAATGCCATTGTAAACAAAAATGAAAAAAAGAATTTATCAGAACTTTTCTACGATACTGTAAAAGAAACAGGGGAAGGATTTGCCAGATATTTATGGTACAAACCGGGCAGTCCGAACTCTGAAGAACTCAAACCCAAGCTTACCTATGTAAAATTATTCAAACCATGGAACTGGCTCATAGGAAGCGGAGTTTACATTGAAGATATAGATATACTTGAACACAAAAAGTTACTGACAGCGGTGGAATCTCTGAAATCAGCATTCAATGAAACAAAAATTCTTGATACCGGGTATATGTTCCTTTTTACAGGCGGCAAAAAAATACTCGTTCATCCTGTTCTTGAAAACCAGGACGGCTCAGGGCTTATTAATCCTGCAACAGGAGGATATATTCTTGATGAAATAATTGCAGCTGTAAAAAACAAACATCACACCTACTTCTATATATGGGACAAACCAGGAAAATCTGATGAGAAAAAATTCCGTAAAGTGGCATACTTAAGCTATTATGAACCTCTGGACTGGTATATAAATGTCACATATTACATTGACGACATAGAAAAACCGATCTGGAATCTTGGCAAATATATGATTGTGGTTTCGTGCATTATGCTCGGTTTTGCACTTTTAGCTGCAGCCATTATATCAAGGAGTGTATCAGCTCCTCTGCAAAAACTTTCTGAGTCGGCAGGTTCTGTTCTGCAGCAGGGACAGGAGCAGATCAATATACCGATAACAGGCTCTTCTGAAACAAAAAGACTTGGACTTGTTCTCCAGAAAACTTTCAAAAGAATCAACAAAACAACACAAAAGCTCAGGAACAATGAAGAAAATTTAAGAGTTACACTCAATTCAATCGGAGATGCTGTAATTGCAACAGACACCAGGGGCAGTATAACAAGAATTAATTCCGTTGCCCAGAATCTCACAGGATGGTCTTCAGAGGAAGCCACTGGTAAAAACATCTCCCATGTGCTGAAACTTGTTTATATCGAGAAAAACAGCTGCATTGAAGTTCCTGTTCAGGAAATTTTTGAAAAATCCAGCAGTTTTGGACTGAAAAACAATCTGATTTTAATTTCAAGGGATAAAAAAGAATATCAGATTTCAAACTCTGCGTCTCCAATAAAAGACGACAATGGTAAAGTTATTGGGGTTGTATTCGTTTTCAGAGATGTCACAGAAGAAATATATCTCCACGAACAGCTCAGACAGGCACAGAAAATGAAGGCCATAGGACAGCTTGCAGGAGGAATAGCACACGACTTCAATAACATACTTGGCGGTATTGTCATGACTGTTGACCTTCTTGAGTCTAAAATTGAAAAAACACCTGATACACAAAAATGTCTGAACCTGATTATCCAGTCTTCGCAAAGAGCCGGAGACCTGATTGCAAAACTCCTTGCCTTTGCAAGAAAACAGCCGGCTGCATCTACTTCAATTGACATAATAAAACCTTTACAAGAAGCAATTGAAATTGTTGAACAGACAATAGACAAAAGGATAAAAGTCAAAAAATTTTTATCGGAAAAACCTCTTTTTGTCACGGGAGACTCTTCCCAGCTTCAGAGCTCTTTTTTAAATCTTCTTATAAATGCCTCACATGCAATGCCCAATGGAGGAGAAATCGGTATTTATACTTCAGTAGTTTATCTTGACGAATCTTTCTGCTCTTCTTCAGACTTTGAAATTAAACCAGGAGAATTTGTCAAAGTAGAGATAATAGATACAGGCTGCGGAATATCTGCAAAATATCTCAAGCAGATTTTTGAACCTTTTTTTACAACAAAACCGGAAGGAAAAGGAACAGGGCTTGGTCTTCCTGCTGTTCTAGGAACTGTTCAGCAGCACAGAGGCGCCATTAAAGTATACAGTGAGCCCGATGCAGGTACAACTTTCCAGATTTTTCTTCCCCTTTGTGAAGAAGAGCCAGAGGTTAAGGAAGCTGAAACTGTTTCAAATGTCAAAGACAAAGGAGTAATTTTAATAGTAGACGATGAATATATAATGAGAACAACTGCATCTTCCATTCTCATGGATTCAGGCTACGAAATATTCACCGCTGAAAACGGAAAAGAAGCAATAAATATTTTCAGAGAAAATAAAGACAGAATTGATCTGATCATCCTTGACATGATAATGCCTGAAATTAACGGTAAAGACTGTTTTATAGAACTTAAGAAAATATCTCCTGATGTAAGAATTCTTATTGCATCAGGGTTTGCTGAAGAAGATGAGCTTGAATATCTTAAAAACCAGGGTATCAGGGGATTCATAAAAAAACCTTTCAGGGGAAATGAATTAAGCAGGGCTGTTTACGATGCATTAAGAAAACAGACATGAATCTCCGTGTATAGCCAACGCCCTGAGTATCATTACAAAATGAACATCAGCTGACGTTAAAAAAGTCAACACTCTCAAAGACTTTAAAACCGGCAAAGCAAAAGCCAGGCCGGTTTTAAATTAAAAATAAAATTTTAAATCAAAAAAATCAGCAGACCTTCACCTTTTCTTTTTGGTCCAGATCAGTATTAATTTTTGAAAATTTAAGATATGGAACAATGCTTTGGTTCTTCACTCCTCCGGTTCCGTCATAGGTAATTGTAACAACAGGAATTGAAGTTTTCTTTTCAATAAGACTTTTCATTGATTCTGTTACAAGGGACGGACAGCAGAAAGCCGGATTTGCCTGAACAAAAAGACTTAAATCAGGATAATGTTTTGCAAGGTAGTGAATCTTTAAAATATTTTCCATTGATTCTCCTGCATTTTCAGTCCTTATTCCAAAGTCTGCAAGTATTTCTTCAGGATTTTCATCATAGGAATGTTCTTCTTCCTTTAAAATTTCATTGAAATATTTCATATATTTTTTTTCAATAATCCTCATGTTTGCGGAAAGCATCTTAACAGAGACCAGACTTAAAAAGAGTCTTTCATTGAACCATTTTTTGAAATACATGGGTGCAATCACCTTTGCAAGTTCAGTATATGGAGTTGTAACAACCTCTCCCCCGTTTTCTTCAATAAACTTTATTAAATTCTGGTTCATTACATCATTGTCTCTTACATAAAGATCACCAAAAACTGCTGCCTTCGGCTTTTTTTCAGGCTTGATTTTAATTTTTTTGAAATCTTCAACAACCTGTTTCACCGCATTTTCCTTGGACATATTTCCAATAAAAGCCTGCTCCATTATTATTTTGCTTTTTGCAATTACTGAATCTGTTTCACCTTTGTTTATTTCATAGGGCCTTATTTTACATCCCATTTTCCTTATCATTCCACCAAACATGTGGGCAAAGTACGCATTAAATGAGGCGCGAATGGAAATATCTGTAAATGTAAGCTCTCCATGGAATATCTTTGCTTTTTCCATTCCGTTTCCATAGGATTTTAAAAGGCTGTGAATAAAGTTTGGATAAAGCCTTAAATTACAGAAATTTGCCTTGCTCATCCACAAAACGCAGTCTTTGGGGTCAAGATTGTTTTTTTCAATTGTTTCAACAAAACCCTGGGCAATTGCATTGGCCGGAATGCATTGTCCTGTATTGAACTTCATGCTTTTCAGAATGGTTGAATCTGTTTCTTCAATAAGGTAAGTGCTTATTCCTTCACGTCTTAAAGCCTGAGCAAGAAACGGACATGAAAGACTGTCCCAGTTTGGGAAAATAAGATGTTTGTCCTTAAGATTTTTTTCAGATTTGAAAAAAATGTCTTCATAATCTTTAGAAATCTCTTTTTTGTTTTCTGCTTCACTATGGTTTCTGAAAGCTCTTACAGCAGCTTCAATTCTTGTTTCATATCCAACACTTGAATCATGTTCATCAAGCTCAAGAACAAGATATGGCTTTTCGTGCTTTGCCATAAGTTCCTTAAAGAACTTCAAACCAAATGAATCAGGGGAACATTTGAAAGATGTAATATAAACAGGATATAAATTTTTTGTTTTTGCAGCTTTTTGTGCGGTCTGAAGAATTTTTGAAACATATTTCCAGTGAATATCATTTAAAAGAGGCCCAATTTCAGCTTTGTCCTCATCTGAAACAGAAATCATATCCTGATAAAAGGTTTTTATTCCAAGGTTTCCAAAAATTTCAGGAATTTTATTATTCATTTTATCTGATAAAACAGTATAGGGTCTTCCAAGAAGAACAACGCTTATATCATCTGCTTTATTTATCTGCTCTTCATAAAGTTTTTTAAATTTTTCAATATTTTCTTCTTTTGTATCAAGTGCCTTGTCAAATGCAGCACTTATTTCAAAAAAACTTTTTTTGATATTTATCGACTCAAGCATTTTATAAAGCTGAATTTTTGAATGAAAACCAGTGTACAGATAATTTATTAAAGGAGTTAAAACTCTTTTTTCGTCAATTTTTTTCAGAAGGGAGGGAATATACTGAGTATAGTAGCAATACTGGCTTTTTCCGTTTTTAACCTTTTCCTCAAGATAATAAGGAACAAAAACATAATCTGATTTTTCCAG
>JBFWJK010000042.1:0-19616 GCA_050253255.1 Desulfobacteraceae bacterium
GAAAAAAGCTTGGCAAAAAACTTTTGGAATATTGGATAAGAATCAGGGTATTAATTTGGTGATAAATAAATACAAAAAAAGTAATATGAAATGCTGTTCATCCTTCTGCCGAACAAAAAAAATTCAGGCAGCAGAAGAAACTGCTTTAAAAAAAATGAGTGTCTCAACATCGGATAGAGAGAAAAAGAGGACTTCCTTAGCAAAAAAAAGGCTTTCCGAACTCAAGTCCGGAAAAGTAAAAGGCAGAGATGGAGAGGAGGTTTTTAATAATATTTGGGATAGACTCTCCTGATGAGATTAATATTTCAGCTAATCCAGCAAATGCTAATATAATTTCTAAAAAAACAAATGCTAGAAGTTCAATTCATGAAAATTTTTCAAAATAAGATTTTAATCTATCAATAATAAAATCAGTTTTTTTGACTTCACACTCCCAGATTATAAGTACGTTCCACCCCATTTCTGAGAGCTGATCCAAAACTTCAGCGTCTCTTTTAATGTTTGCTTGAAACTTTGCTTCCCAAAAATCGACCTTTGATTTTGGAAAATATGCGTATTTACACCCTTCATGGCGATGCCAGAAACAACCGTGAACAAATATTATGGTATTATATTTACTCAAAACAATATCCGGCTTCCCGGGAAGATCTTTCCTGTGCAGACGAAACCTGTATCCCATCCGGTGAAGGATAGATCGAACAATTAGCTCAGGCTTTGTATCCCTGGATTTTATCCTGCTCATGTTCCAGCTCCTATGAGCACGAGTCAGGTTGTCCATTAACTGAGTCCAGTAAGTTGTGATTGTTCTTTCTTTATATAAGCAGTAAATTTTTCAAGCGTAAAAATAGATGCTCTCCATTCTTTTGGAAAAGATTTTAAATAAGGCTCAGGGACAATCAATTGGACATTGTTATCTTTCATTTCTTCCAGCTGATATGCAGAAACACCCTGCTGGAGTGTAAAGAGATGCTTGATATTTATTCTATCTGCTTCGTTTATAATTTGCCTCCATCGATCTTTACAACAGGTTTTTGCAGCCATCATATGAAGTTTTGAAGAGGGGAATTTACGATCATGATAAGCACTGCCTGAAGGGAAAATAAAATCTGGTTTTTTTCTGTTTTCCGTTTTTACCTGTGTCTCAAATTCTACGTCTTCATCAATAAAAATACTCTCAAGGTTTAATTCGAGAGAAGCGCCTGTTCTTGCTTTTCTCCTGTTGGAAACTGAATGAGCATATTTAATAAAAGCCTCAACGCTTGTAAAACCGTCTCTTATTTTTGGCAAGACTTCTTCCTGTTCAATTTTTTCAAACACCTCGAATTCCAGCTCTCTTCTTTTAAGCAAAAGCTTGTCAATTGAATGCTTCCATTTTTTGTGGGGAAGTTTTTCAACTATAAAATTGAAAATTTCTTTTCCAGTTGGGAATTTTTCTAACCAGTGTTCCGGAAGTTCTATTTCGTTGCCTGACTCAAACTTATGATCACTTAAGATAAACCTTCCTGGCTCAACTTCAGACCCAAGCCAGTTCTCGATTAACTGCTCTTCTTCAAGTGTGGATGCTACCCATGCAACAGAAAACAGCTTTCCACACTCTCTTCCAACACCAAAAATGAAGATACTGCCAGTGTTTTCTTTATCTTGAACAGGAGATGAACTCCCTCCCCATTTTGTCAATCGGAATTCATCGTATGGTTTTTTAAGTCCTTTTTCAGGGAAATATTTAGAATTATAATAAATAGCTCTTAATCCATAAATAGAATCATCCTGTGCTGGAAAAAAACATTCATCGATAAATACTTCTGGATTGTAGCATTCTGTTTTACATATTTCCGGCGTTGCTTTTTCAAAAAAAACACGAGGAAAGTATATGCCTGCCTGATGTGATCCTGTAAGCCCGGTGTCGTTACCAGAAAGTCTTTTAACTATCCATGATAGCCTGTTTTGTTCAATTTCTTCAAGAAATCTTGTAAGAGATAACTTTTTAAATTTTTTCATTACAGTCATTCTTATATCCTATTATAACTTTTACAATTTCATTAGCACAAGCACTTACAGCCGGAACAACGACACTGTTTCCTATTTGTTTATATGCCTGAGTTTTTGATACTGGAAAAACAAATTTTTCTGGATCATAACCTTGAAGCTGCATAGCTTCTTCAACAGTAAGCCGTCTAGGCCTGTTATTTTCCTGATCTATTAAAATTTCGGCTCCATCTTTATGATATCTCGCAGAAATAGTTCTTGTAACCGAACCTTTTTTTAATGGCAACTTATGAATACCATAACCGAACCCATTCCCTTTTTCAGCATGTTTTTTCTTATGCCTTTTTAACGTTTCCCAGGTACCTGGCCCAATAGTATGATCCTCAACACACTCTCTTATTATAGATTTCAATTCAGGATATATGTACCCTTTTGAAGGTTTTTCAGGTATGATGATATCATTTTTATTCATTTGTATTTGATCCGGATCGTATCCCACAATAAAGATTCTTTCTCTGTGTTGAGGAACCCAGTTTCCGCCATCAATAACTTTCCAATTAATAACATACCCCAATGATCTTTCCAGAGAGTGGCGTATGACTTCAAAAGTTTTTCCTTTATCATGTGAAATGAGATTTTTTACATTTTCAAGCATAAATGCTTTAGGTCTTTTTTTCTTAATAATTTCTTTTATTTCAAAAAACAAAGTTCCTTGAGTTTCATCCTTAAAGCCATGATCAAGTCCAAGAGACTTCTTTTTGGAAACACCGGCCAGCGAAAATGGTTGGCAAGGGAACCCCGCACATAAAATATCATGGTCAGGAATTTGATTTTTATCTATCGCTCTAATATCACCATATGGTACTTCTCCAAAATTTGCATTATATGTCTTTTTAGCATATTTATCCCACTCGCTTGAAAAAACACACTTACCTCCTGCTGATTGAAATGCCAGCCTAAAACCACCAATACCAGCAAAAAGATCAATGAATTTAAAATTCCATTTTGCTAAAGGAGGATAAGGAATATCATCAAACTTAAAATCAAACCTCTGCTGGTAAGGAGCAAGATTTTCTCTTATGGCTTGAGTTTCCTTCAGCTTCTGGCTACAACTCATAAGTTCAAGGCATTTATTTCTAATTTCTTCAGTAAGAAGGGGGACTCTAATTGAGCCGCAGGACTGGCACCAGTGACTGATTATTGCATATAACTCTTCACGTTCTAAATTTGACAACCAGCTCTCTTTTTTTAGAAAGTTGCAGTTTTTTTCAATAAAACTTTGTCGATCCATCAATTTTTATTGTCCTGTATTTTAAAAGGTACGATCAACATTTTTAAGCAATTAAAAACTTTTTTAACAGAATCACCAGATGATCCACACTTTAGATTAAATATTTCCAAGCCACTATGCGTTAGGGGCTTCACCTATGTTGATAACCTTAATTCTTAGTTATATATGAAGATAAAGATTTACATTTGAAGCTTTTAAATCAAATTCACAAGATTCAAAGTTAAGGAATAATATGTAAAAACCTTTTTTTTATCAATATTAAAAAAAGCAGAAACGGAACACCCCCACTAACTATTTAAAATAACATCATTTATTAACAAATTAATAACTCGTAATGCTGGATGCCGGGTCGCCCATTAAAGAACTTGCCAATTAAAAAAATACCGGCGCCACGCCGGGCCGGACCAACACAACCAGCTGAAATAAAAACAAAAAAGCCTTAAAAAGCACCTCATTTAGTTCTTAAACAGATGTTTTTCAGGGGTAAAAGGAGCCTTTTAAATATCAAGGCTGCTTATCCCGGTGTTTTATAAAGGTCGTCGTGGTCAGGTATTCGAAGAATTTTTATTTTGAAAGACCAGTCAGGAGCAGTTTCATTGATGTAAGACAAGGGTTCGAAAGATATTCTATACCTTTTGTCTATTATGGCTGACCAGGCAAAAGGATCATTTACTATTCTTTCTATCTTTAATCCGGGGTGATGTGGGTTTTGTTCCAGAAACTTTAAGGTTTTTGCTATTTTTTTTCTTAAATCTTTACTGTTTTTAAATGTATTTAAGTCTGAAATAAATTTTTTACTGTAAATCAGTTCCGGCATCATTCAAATCCTTTTCAAACCAGTCAGGAAGATTTTCTGTTCCAGATTCTCTTGCCTCCTCAAGTTTTGAAAGACCTTTTTCGCCAAGTCGTATTTTTCTGTAAATTTCAACCGGGTAAATTGTTATAAACCCTCCGTCTTCAATATTTACCTCAAGGTGACTTCCTGGTTCCAGACCCATTTCCTTTCTTAAGGATGCCGGCAGATTGATGCTGCCCCTTTTATTGATTGTAATAAGCATTGTGGCTCCTTTTGATTTTGTATTTATGCTTATTTATTATTTTAGTCGCAGGTTGTGATTATGTCAAAATGTCAATACAGGCAAAAGACAAAAGAAATGAGCCTTTTAAATCAAGGCTGCTTATCAGGGTTCTGTCTATCATCAAAAATAGAATGAATAACAATCATATTATTTTCTATTGTATAAAAAATTTTAAAGGGAAACTTTCTTACAAGGCAGATTCTGAAATTTAGATATTTTTTGGTTATAAAAGAGGAGAATTTAATATATTTATTACGGCTGCTTCAACACAATCTAAAAATTCAAAGCCAAGCCCTTTTCTTTGATTTTGATATCAATTAAAAGAAATTTCCAGATCGTCTTTTGCTCTGTCAGTATAAAAAATTTTCATGTAAATTTACTTCTTATTTCATCATGAACAGACAGGCAGTCATGTAGTTTCAAATTACCTTTTTTGTATTCAGAATACCTTTTTTCAAGCTCTTTTTTTTGCCAGTCAGAAATAGGCAGTTCATTATTTTCCTCAGCAATCGAATCCCAAACATCTTCAACAAGAAGAAGCTTCTCAGATAGCTTCAGCCTGTCAATATGTTCTTTTATTTCTTCAGGACGCATTTTTACCTCCATCCAGTATAAAACCTTTAATATGTTAAATTCATTTTAATATAATGCATGGGAATTCGAGGGACAGTTTACTTAACTTTCGGTAATTCCTGGAACATGACACAGTTTTTTGCAGCATGTTCTTAAAGGGATTTTGTGTTTTCTTAATTTTCAAAAAGTATATCCGTTATTTTTTAATGAATGAGATTTTTATCAATATCCATTTTGCCATGAAGAATACCTATTACAGCTATATAATTTTCTAGTATAAGGTAAAAAACAACATGCTTTTCAACAGGAAAAGAGTAGTAGCCTTCTTTGATTTCAGGTCTACCCCTTCCCATATTGGGATTTGATGCAAGTTTTTCCAGTTTCTGTTCTATATTAAGGAGATATTTTTCAGCCTGTTTTACTCCCCATTTTTCAAGTGTATAGTTCCATATATTTATTAAATCAGATTTTGCTGCCGGGGTTAGACGGTATTCACCCATTTTTAGCCTCAGAAATAATTTCTTTCACAGACTGCTTTACAAATTCACCTCTTAAAGCCTGTGACTCACCTGCTTCAAGGCGTTTTTTCAGGGCTTCAAGTTTCATTAGTTCAACAAGTTCTTCATTTTTTTCCCAAAACCGCAATGCATCACGAATAACTTCACTGGCATTATTGTAATAGCCGGATTCTATTTTTTGTTTAATACCTGCTTCCAGCTCAGGTGTTAATGAAATATGCATTTTCCTCTCCTTGCAAACAGTACTTTTTACATTTCTATTCTCCTTACAAAAAGGAGTCTTTTATATAAAAGAATAGCAATTATCCAAACATTGTCAATCTTTGTATAGTCGTTTCATTATCTTTCTTGTGCTCAACACCGCAGAGAAGTCGGCCTCGGACGGGTCGAACCAACAGAAACAATTGAAATAAAAACAAAAAAGCCTTAAAAAGCACCTCTTTTAATTCTTAAACAGATATTTTCAGGGGTAAAATGAGTCTTTAAAAAACATACAGACGCTTTATATTTTCAGCTGCACTGAAAATTAAAATACTTTTCATAAAATCAATAAAACCCAAGATTTGCCAATAAATATATAAAAATCTATTTGACAATTTTTATGCAGAAACTAAAATGTAATTACAAAATCATTAATTGATCAGGCCGACCTGGATAATAAAGAGATGGTTTTAAAAATAGTGGATGATGGAATATTGATTCAGCCTGTAAGCACACCAAGAAAAGGATGGAAAGAAGCTTTTGAAAAAGGTGCAAAATCAGATGATGGCATAGATGATGATTGGATTGATGTTCCTTTGACCGATGACGATGGAGACTGGGAGTGGTAAATAAAGATATATCACTATTCGAAATATGGCTCGTCAGTCTTGACCCGACAAAAGGATCTGAAATCAAAAAAACAAGACCATACGTTGTAATTTCTCCCGATGAAATGCTGCCGTTAAAAACAGTTATTGCAGCTCCTATGACTTCAAAGGGATTTGGTTTTCCTACAAGGATTTCTTGCACTTTTGAAGGTAAGAAAGGTTTAATTCTTCTTGATCAGATAAGAGCTGTTGATAAAACAAGGCTGATAAAAAAAAATTGGTAAAATTTCAAAATCTACTCAAAAAAAACTTACAGATACACTTCAGGAAATGTTTGCAATGTAACGGATCAGAAAAAATGGAAACTAACACAACCAACTAAAATAAAAGAAAAAGTTTTTTAAAAACACCTCTTATAGTTTTTAAACAGATTATGAAGCATTTAAATATCAAGGAGCTCACAGACTCCTGTCTGTCAAAAATAGCAATCATATCATTTTCTATTTTTATAAAAATTTCAACTTTGCAGATCATTTCCAGAAGTGATCAACAAAGCTTGTTGTCTTTAATAAATGCAAATCAAAATACAGTGCTCCCTTCTGCAACATTTAAAAGTTCGGCAAAAGCATAAATACCAGAACGGCTGCCTGAAGCCTCCTGAAGTGTAATGATTAATTTTTTTTCCCTGAAAAGGCTGAGAATTCTTCTCGCAGTAGGCTGTGGTATCCTTGAGAATTCAACAAAATCACTGCTTTTAAAAATTGGCTTTTCAAATATCCAGTCCAGTGCAAGAACAGAATACTGAGATCTGGTTATAGAGACAAGTTGTGCTTTTTTTCATTATAAAGTTTCAGAATATTTGATGCTTTTTTTGTATTTATTTCTGCCTGACTGATTAATGCATTAAGAAAAAACGAGCACCACTGAGACCAGCTTTCATTTTCAGAAACATCAAGAAGCTTGTCATAATATTCATCCCTGTTTGCCTCAAATTCGGCATGGGAAACAGCAAGCTGTACAGCTTATCAGTAAAATCGGAGGAGTGAATATATTTTTCCAGAGCACTCATGGACTCAGGAAATTTTTGCCATGTAATCAAACAGAAAAAGCATAGTCTTGAAGTGCGTGGACGGTTTATAAGTTACTGATGTCCAGAACCTGACCTGGCAAAAAAACTTTAAATAACAAATGGTATTTTTTTCTTATATACTTAAGATTTTTAAAAGAATTTAGGTCTGAAAGGGAATGCTCGAGCTTTTTTTACGAGATGTGCGCTTTAAAGGACTGTCTTCTGTAAAAAAATAAATTACTTTTATATAAATATTTTTTCACGATTTTTTATGTACTAATTTAAACTCTGGCTGTATAAATATACATATTTATTAATCAAGCTGTATTTGAAATTGTACCGGGTTTAATCTGATGGATTAAACTATGCGAAAATGGTCAATTAATGGAAATTGACTAACAGGTATTTTGTTTACAGCGAAACAATTTAAGGAGTTGAAATGAAAACGGTTTTTCTTAAGATTTTTCTGGCGGGTGTTTTTTTATTAAGTTCAGCATTGTCAGTAAATGCTGGTGTTATTTATGAGCAGACTGTTAATCCTGATGATTATGGAGCTTATTTTGCTGATGCACCAGATTATAAAATGTATGACAATTTCTTTTTATCTGATTCTTTTTCTATAAATAAGGCTTCTATATGGGGTACTTACTGGAGTAATGGTATTTCGCCTGACCCTGTTGTTTTTAACCTTTCTTTTTATACAGATACAAATTTTGATGATCCTGTTTATGATTTTATTTTAAGTGCCTCATCTGTTACAGATACTGGGTTTGATCACAATGGAATTTCAGATATTTTAAAAATTGACTTCAATTTTAATACAACTTTGTCCTTTGATGCTTCTAAAGAGTACTGGTTTGGTGTTCAGGCCTTGAACCCTCTTTCCAATTCTTTTGCATGGCAGAATTCATTTGCTGTAGATAACCTTTACTATCAAAATTCTACTGCAAGAATAAATGATGCAGATGTTGCTTTTTCCCTGGAGTATTCACCTGTTCCAGAACCTTCTTCGTTGATATTATTGGGCGCTGGAATTTTCTTTTTGGGTGTAATATGCAAAAAAAAGTTTATAAGCTGTTGATAAATCAGTTTAAATAAGAAGGCAGCCCCTTTCCTTCTCAGGTTGTTGACAAAGTCCTGGCCAAACAGGCGGTGGCTTTGTCAACAAAAGCTCACCCATTAAAAATATCTCAAGTTAACTAACCTTTTATAATATTTAAATCCATTGTTTTAAAATTCTCTTTGGGCTGAATGAATTCATACTGCTCTGCCAATTTCAAAATTCTGTTAAGCATTAAGATAAGGCCGGTTGCCGATTCAAAAGATAAAAAATGAAAGGGCGGGAAACAGCTGTTATTGGGATTTTTTCTCTTAAATATTTTAAACTTGAAAAATGACCCGGTTTGGTTTTTAATTATCTGAAATGGTTTGAAATATTATCTTGCACGCCGATAAAACATATATTAATAATAATCAATGCTTCTAAAATATTTCTATCATCTGTTTAAAATTAATAATTAACAGGCCTTTTGCTTTTCAGGACATGCAAGTTTTATGATGCTGTGAATATGTTTTGAAAAAATATGGCTGTTAACTCATTGAACTTAAAAAATAAAGGAGAAAGGCATGAAGAGATTCTTTTTATTGTTTATGTTTTTATTTTTATGCATGGCAGGTCAGTTAAGTGCTTCAACAATCAGTCTGACAGGTACAGTCAGGGATTTTTTATCAAGTCATCCGGATATGGAATATGCAATCGGAAATGATTATGGAATAGTTGAATCAGTACTGGGCCCCGACGGAAAGCCGGTTTATGCAAGCGCATCAAAAACTCCGACAACAAACGGTAAACAATCTTTTGATCAGTGGTACAGAGATGTTGAGGGTGTAAACCAAAGTGCTGGTTATTCAATAACACTGGATAATACCATAACACCTGAATTGAATATTTATACTTTTTCCAGCAGTTCTTTTTTCCCAATAGACAATCAGCTTTATGGAAATGAAGGCAATCCGCATAATTATCACTTTACTTATGAAATTAACTCTGAATTCACTTACCAGGGCGGAGAAACTTTTTCATTTACAGGTGACGATGATCTTTGGGTTTTTATCAACAATCAGCTTGTAATAGATCTTGGAGGAGTGCATGGAGCCCTCAGCGGTTCAGTAAATCTTGACAGTCTTGGGCTTACTGCAGGCAGTACCTATGATTTTGATCTCTTTTTTGCAGAGCGTCATACTACACAGTCGAATTTCAGAATTGATACTTCAATAAAACTGGAACCTGTAAATAATCCTGTACCTGAACCTTCAGCTTTTATTCTTTTAGGGCTTGGTTTTTTGGGCATAGCGGGTGTGGCAAGAAGAGTAAGAAGTTAATGCTCTCTTTTTTGCCGGAGTTGTTTGTCCGGCAAAAAAATTTCTCAATGCAGTGCTGATAAATTAAATTTTATTTCAGTTTCAGGATAGCTGTGTAAACAAAGTCAGGGCATAAGTGGTTGACTCCATCCTGAAATTTTGCAATAAAAATAGATATTTATTTAACAGATTCAGATTTTGAAAGGAGAGGGAAATTGAAAAAAGTCATATTGATTGTATTCGCAGTGATTGTCGCAACAGTAATAGGTTCAAATATTTATGCAGGTTCAGGAGCATGCACCAAGTGTGACTGCAAGGCATGGGTTCAAAAAAGCAAGTATCATGGAAATGCGGGAGAACCTCATGCTTACTGTAAATGCGGTCATTTCTGGAGCAGCCACAGGTAGCCTCCACTTCCCCTGATATATTCACGGGATGCTGATGAGAAAAAATTGGATAATTAAAATCCCCTGCTTCCGGTATCAGAAGCAGGGGATTTTTTTACTTTCCATTAAATAAAAATTTTAATTTAGGTTTAATATTATGCGTGGCTTATTAAATCAGCATCCCGAAATACAGACGATGGATTAAATTTTAAACTGCATCACCATTTCCTGGATTTCTTCCGAAAGGGCTGAAAGCTCACCAACAGTATCCTTGACCTGGCTGCTTGCCCCTTCAACCTGGAGAGCAGAGCTGCTTACCCCGGCCATATCTCTCGATATTTCCTCAGATACATTTTTCATCTGTCCGCTCTGTATGCTCGCTTCATTTACCATGTCAGATGCAGAATTTATGTTTGAACTTACTTCAATAACAGCTGATGTCTGTTCTTCTATTGCAGACGCAATTGCAGAAACTATGTCATTTACCTCTGCAATTCCTTTAACAACAGTGCTTATATCATTTTCAGCTTTTTGTGCGGCATTCTGGATTCCTGTTATCCTGCTGCTTATATCGTCTGTTGCTTCTGCTGTCTGGGCTGCCAGTTCCTTTATTTCAGCCGCAACAACAGCAAATCCTCTTCCTGCTTCTCCGGCTCGTGCTGCTTCAATAGTGGCATTCAGGGCAAGGAGGTTTGTCTGTTCGGAAATATTGCTTATTGTTTCGGTTACCTTTCCAATTTCCTGAGCAGCTTCACCAAGTGTTTTCATAATTTCTGCAAACTGCTGAGCCTGCTTTACTGACTCTTCAGTGTGTTTGTTTGCAGTAGATGTGTTTGAGGCTATTTCATTTATTGTAGAAGTCATCTGTTCCATTGCTGTTGCAACAGAATTTAAGTTTTCAGCTGAATTTTCCATTTTTTCAGCCATGGAGTTAGCAGATGCAGTCAGTTCCTCGGCTCCGGCAGCAACAGTCTCCGCTCTTTTAGTCGATTCCCTGGCACTCTGTGCTGTCTGCTCAGAAACAGCGGCAAGCTCTGTTGCTGATGATGCAAGGGTTTTGCTTCCGCTGTTAAGTTCGGAAAATATTTTTCTAAGGGATATTGTCATTTGGTTTATCTGACGGCCCATGTCTCCAAGTTCGTCTTTTTGGGCAAGGAGATTTTTTGAAACATTTTTTGTAAGATCACCCTCTGATATTGCTTTAAAAAGCTCTCCGCTTTCTTTTAAAGGGTTTAAAATGCTTTTTGTTACAACAAATCCGAAAATTACTGCAAATATAAATCCTGAAAAAAGAAAAATAAGTGAAACCTTCATATTGCTTTTTGCCTGAGAGTTTGCCCTGGTTTTGGATCTTTCCGCAACCCCGAAGTTTATTTCGGCCACTTTATTGAGGCTTGAAAGAGTTTTTTCCTGGATCGGGAGCATTTCAACCATTGCAATTTTTCTCATTTTTTCTTCAATAGCCAATGCTTTTTCAGCTTCTTTGATAAGATTGTCTATTGCTTGAGAGAGCTCTTCTGCACAGGGCTTCATTTCATTCTGAAAAATCAGGAAAGCGTTATCCTTGTTTGTTTTTATTTCCTTTTTAATTTTTCTTATTGAATCATGAAAGGTTTTGTGAGGCGGTCTGATCCTGTTTATTATATCTGAAAGCTCCTTGTTTTGAGTTGAAAAATTTTTGATCCAGACACCGAAACTACACTCATTGCAGTCTTCTCCTCCATGAAATTCACTGTTTGTAAGTATCAGCTCAAGAGTTTTATCCATTAAAACATAGTGGTCGCCTCTGAACTTATTGAGTTCTGCTATTAATTTGTTGGGGTTTAAAATGTTTGTATTGTCAAGCTCTTTTGAAAGATTTAAAAATTTGTCATTAACTTCTTTCCATTCTGCCAGATTTTTTCTGAAAATATCCCATTGTATTTTTTCTTCCTCTGTCTGTTCAATACCGGCATAAACTTTAAGAGAATTTGTGTAAATCTGCCTTGATTCATCAATAAGGTTATATTATTTTTGCTTTTCCTCAATGGAGTTATCAGGGTTGAGCAGTGTTCTGACAGCAGTTACAATTTTTTCAGACTGATATTCCATTGATGAAAGAGATTTGATGCTTGGAAGTGTATTGTCAGCAATGTTTCCGACATTTACCGTTGTTGTTTTTGCTGAAAAATACCATGAAAGGCCCATTGTTAAAATAACTGCTGCAAGGAATCCAAACCCGATAGTCATTCTTGTCCAGACTTTAAGATTGTTAAATAATTTCATTTCATTGCTCCGGCTGATACGTTTATTGTTAAATATAAATTATTTTTTGTGCAAATTGGGTAACTTATAAAATGACCGTATTCATTTTGTTTTTAAAAAAGAAATTTTGCAAATAAATTGTTTGGAGAAGTTTAGTTGTGGATGGTTTTTGTTACAATTTGTATTGTTATGGTTTCAAAAAAAGCGTTTCGCTTCAAGATGTCTTTTGGTCAGTTTTTATGGTTATGACATCTGTTTAGAAAAGGTGTCACCGTGGCGGCAGGTCTAAAATTTGATTAAGATATTTGGAGTTAAGGTTTAATTCCTATAAAAAAGTTATATAACTAATCTTTAGAAATTGAATAACCCTGCATTTTATAACGTAAAACTCTTTCACTTATTCCAAGGCTTTTTGCGGCCCTGGTCTGGTTCCAGCTGTTTTTTTCAAGAGCTGTTATTATCATTTCTTTTTCAAGTACAGACACCTTTTCCTTGAGTATTGAAGAATCATCTTCCCTAAAAAATCTTATTTCAGGAGGAAGGTCCTGCTTTGAAATTATTTTTGTTCTTGAAAATGCTATGGTTTTTTGAACAATGTGCTCAAGTTCTCTTACATTCCCTTTGAAATTGTATTTTACAAGAGAGTCAAAAGCTTCATCATCAAATGAAAAGCTGTTTTGTCCGTATTTTTCCAGAAAAAAGTCAGTCAGAAGATGAATGTCTTCTTTTCTTTGTCTTAAAGGAGGAATTTCAATATCAAGTACGCTAAGCCTGTAAAAAAGGTCTTCCCTGAAAAGGTTTTCCTTTATCATGGCGGTTAAATCCCTGTTTGTGGCTGCAATAATTCTTACATCACTGTATCTTGTTTCTGTATCACCGACTTTCTGGAATTTTCCTTCCTGGAGAAATCTTAAAAGTTTTGCCTGCATTAAAAGGGGCATTTCTCCTATTTCATCGAGAAATAAAGTCCCTTTGTCAGCAATTTCAACCAGTCCTTTTTTGTCTTTGTCAGCACCTGTAAAAGCCCCTTTTGCATGTCCGAAAAGCTCTGATTCAAAAAGATTTTCAGGAATTGCACCGCAGTTTATTTCAACAAAGGAAAAATTTTTTCTGTCGCTTAAAAGGTGAATTAGCTTTGCAAAAAGTTCTTTTCCTGTTCCGGTTTCTCCGTTTAAAAGAACTGTCCAGTTTTTTGAAGCAACCCTTCCGGCTCTAAGCATTGCTTCCTTTATTTCAGGGCTTTTTCCGATTATTTTTACAGGAAGGTTTTGCGTTTCAATTTCAGACAATATTTCCTGTGACTCTTCGTCCCTGAAATATTCGGATTCGAGTTTTTTAAGCTTTTCAAGGAGTTTTTCAAGATTTACAGGTTTTTCAATCAGATCATCCGCACCTGCTTTCATAACGTTTACTGTTGTCTGAATATCTGCATAGGCTGTTATCATTATTTTTTTTACAAGGGGATTTATGCGGTTTATTTCAGAGATAAGTTTTTCGCCGTCCATTTCAGGCATTTTAAGGTCTGTCAAAAGAATAGAAAAACTTTCTTTTTTAAACTCTTCCAGGGCTTTTATTCCGTTTTGTGCCGTAACAGGGTCAAAGCCATTTTTTTTAAGGAATCCGGACAATATTTTAAGCTGGTCTTTGTCATCATCAACAAGAAGAATTTTTGTCATTAAAGAGTTCCTTTTTTTATTTTAACACGAACGGCTGCTGCATTATTTCTGAGCCTCATTCTCGCTTTGCTCCGAGGCAAGAGATAAAAAAACTTTATCTCTTAAATCCGGCTCATAAAAAATACAGCATCCGTTCTTAAAGGCAATCCGGCTGATTTTCAAGTTGCACCAGAACTTCAACTGTATTTTCAGAAATTTTAACTTCAAGGCTGCCATTATGAGCTGCTGCAATTTTTTGGCAAATAGGAAGGCCAAGGCCTGTTCCTATTGTTTTTGAAGTATAATATGGCTCCATGAATTTTTCTGCTTCATTTTCAGATATTTGTGTGACTGCATTGTTTTTGATTTTAAGAATTGTTTTTTTGTCTGATTTTTTAATGTTTATTTCAATAAAACCTTTTACAGGGCATGCTTCAATACTGTTTTTTATGAGATTGTCGAAAAGTGTAAAAAAAAGATTTTCATCTGCATTAATATTGGTTTCAGAACAATTGATACTGACTTTTATTTGTTTTTCCTTTATTTCCATTTCATAGATTTTTAAAATTTCGTTTATAGAATCTGCTGGATTGAACTCAGAATTTTTTGGAGAAAAAGGTCTGGTGTAGTTTCTGAGATTGTCTGTAATCAGAGATATTCTTGATGCGGATTTTAAAAGAATTGATAAAAGTTCTTTTTGCTCGCTGTCTAAGTTTTCGGATTCGCAGGAAATTCTTTGAAGTCCCATATAAATAGTATTAACAGGATTTTTTATTTCATGGGCAATTGTTCCGGCAGCACGGCCCATGAGGGCATCTTCTTTTTCTCTTGCAAGGTTTCTTTCGAATTCAGTTACTTTTTTTATATGAAATTTCTGGATTCTTATTAAAAGCCATGAAAAAAAAGCTCCGGAAAAAAGAATTGTAAGAATAAATATAAAAAATTCTCTCTGTATTGCGGTTTTTCTTTCAAAATAAGCCCTGGAATCAAAATCAATTTCAAGAAGAGAGGATTCTAGTGATATTTGAGCCTTTGCTGTTTTTTCATCTTTGCTGATATCAACTTTTATACCTGTATTTTCCCTGAGATTAATATTTTTTTGAATAACAACATTTTTTATTCCCGGCAGTTTTTTTATTTTTTCTATCAGATATTCCATGCTTACACGCTGCTTTACCTGCCTGATTTTTTCCGATTTAAGTCCGATTGCAACAAGAGTGTCTGATTTTTTCAGAGAAAAAATATAAAGGTTTTGTTTTGGAAGATAGGTGAAATTTTTATCTTTTGAGGATATATAATCCGGGTCATTTTCATTAGCCCATTTTTCCGGACCTGATGCCTGCGATTGTTTTCTTTTTATATATATCCCTTCAAGACCGGCCTGTTTTGCATATGAAGCAAGTTCTTCGTCTGTAAAAGGTGATATTTCATCAAGATAGAATGTAAATTCTGCCGAGTTTTCAAGCAGAGCCTTTATTGTTTCTTCAACCGCAGATTCCGAAAGAATTGCCGTGGTGATATTTTCCTGAGCAAGCCTGCCCATTGTTTCTGCATCTTTCAATACATGACCCAGAAATGTTTTCTGAGCATTTTTTATCTGCCAGACAAAAAAAGCGGAAAAAATTATAATTATAAGACAGATTACGAAAATATTTATTTTCCAGATGCCGGAAAATGTTTTTTTATCAGTCATGATTCATTCTGCGATTATGGTGTCTGCCGCCTCTGTGCATTTTAAGCCTTGACCTTACTCCGGTTGGATCATCTGAATTGTATTCAATTATTGAGTAAGCATCAAATCTGTTTTTTTCTGAAAAAATTCCTGAAATTCTTATTACCTGATCTTTGTAAAAGCCCTTTTCTTCAGTTTCCACAATAATTATGTCCATGCATTTTTTTCTGCAGTTATAGGGTTTGAGATAAATAAGTTTTTCCTTATCATCAAATCTCATTATCCTGCCTGTTATTACTTCCTGTGGAAATGCCCAGGCAGGAATTAAAAGAATAAAAATCAGATAAAAAATGAAATTCCGCATTTTATTTCCACCGATTCATAATTATTGTAGTCATTTTCCGACTTAAGTTTATCATACAGCAGATTTATATATACAACAGTATTGTTTTTCAAAAAATACCCTGTCTTAAGTCCTGAGGAAAAAAGCTTTTCTGTAAGGTTTACGTTTTTGTAGTCATAAAATGAAAAAGAAGCTTCAGGAGTAATAAAAAAAGATCTGTCAGTATAAAGATCAACATAAAAAGATGCTCTTAGACCGGAATATGAATTTATGGATAAATCTGAATGATTTTCAAAATATCCAAGGTGCTCACCAATGGTGAGATGACTGTTTATGAAATGGTCAGAATATAAATAGATATTATAGAAATCAGTGTTTTCCTTTCCCTGAACCTCATCATCGACAGTTTCACTGAGGCTTGGGGCATCTGGTTGTGTTCCTCCGTGATACTTTGCTGAAGCAGTCCTTCCTCCGTGATATCCAGAAAAATCATTGCGGCTTGCTGTTGTCTGATAACTGGAATAAAAATATTTTGAATATAAAAATCCAATTCCAAGGTCAGTCTGCTCTGAAATTGCTTTTTTAAAAAAAAGATCTGACGAAAATGAGTCAAATTCATTTGATTTGTCATTGTTGTCTCTTGCTGATTCAGAATAAATTTTTATGCCTGAATCGATTTGATTTATTGTTTTTCTGAATTCAATTCCCGGTAAAATAAAAAATCTGTCATTGTAATCCGTATAGTCTGTAAATCCGGACATTAGAAAGGCAGATATTAAAACTCCGTTTCCTGTTTCATGAAGCAAAAGAGATCCCTCCAGTTTGGCCTCATAAAACAATGAATCTTTTTTTTCATTTTCATTGTTGATGTTTGTGTCATAGCCTGATGTCGCCCCAAGTATCAGTGAGTTTTCTGCATAAACCAAAAAAGGCATGATAAATAAAAATGCTGCACTTAAACATAATAATTTTTTCAACATTATTTATCCCTTTTCAAGCCGGATCAAAAGATCCGGCTTTTGTCATTTACTTCTGGTTGTTTTTCTGACCGTATCCAGATCCGTCAAGCGGTCTTTGTCCTTTGTTGCCTGTTCCGTCTCCAGGTCCGAAACCTGTACCTTTTCTGTTCTGCATCTGCGATCCGTTTGGACAATTCATGTAGCTGTTTTTAAATCTGTGCTGGTTCATGTTGTTATTCATTACCTGACGTCCCTGTCCCTGTGAAGCATATGGACAGTTATTTCTGGCAAACATCGCTGAACCTGATCCTGGTGAATTGTTAAAAGCATAGGCTGTTGTGAAAACAAGGCCTGAAATTGCCGCTGCCGCTATTGATGTGATTATGAACTTTTTCATTTTAACACTCCTTTTTAATGAATTAAAAATCAATTTTGAAATATATAATTCAAAAGGCGTGCCATGTTTTTATTCAGTGATTACGGGGTGTTTGAGGAGTTGTTTTCGACAATTTTTTCAAAGTCCGACAAAATTGTCGAAGAAAATGTTTTTAAATTGTGGTTTAGCTAAAATTGAAGTTAAGAAAAAAATTATATAATTTGCAGTGTAATCTTTAAAGTCTCTATGATAATTTTTATTCTTTTAAATTACAAAAGCAGGGAAAAAAGTGCAGGAATTTATAAATAAAGAGCTTGAGCTTGCAGAGAAATTTGTTCAGGAAACCGGGTGCAATATTTTTCTTACAGGAAAAGCAGGAACAGGCAAAACAACCTTTCTTCAAAAAACAGCTCAGATAACCTCCAAGAGATTTATTGTTACAGCTCCAACCGGAGTTGCTGCAATAAATGCAAAGGGGGTAACCCTTCATTCTTTTTTTCAGCTTCCTTTTACTCCGTTTATTCCAGGCTCTGATTCAGGAGATAAAAGATTTAAAATAAGTAAGGAAAAAAGAAATATAATTAAAAATTTAGACCTTCTTATAATTGATGAAATAAGCATGGTCAGATCAGATGTTTTAGATTCCATAGACCTTGTCTTGAGAAATTTCAGGAACAGTCCAAAGCCCTTTGGCGGTGTTCAGCTTTTGATGATTGGCGATCTTTGCCAGCTTTCTCCTGTTGTAAAAAATGAGGAATTAAATATTTTGCAAAATTATTATGATTCCCCTTATTTTTTCAGCAGTCATGCACTTAAAAAGACAGAATTCATTACAATAGAGCTTAAACATATTTATCGTCAAAAAGATGAAAAATTTATAAATATTTTAAATAAATTAAGGGACAATATTTTTGACAGTCAGGTAAAACAGGAGTTAGAAAAAAGATATATAAAAGGTTTTGTGCCTGAACACGATGAAGGCTGCATGATTTTGACCACTCACAATAAAACTGCACAATCATTCAACAAAGACAGAATGGATGAGCTTGATGAAAAATCATTTTATTTCAATGCTTCTGTATCAGGGGATTTTCCATTTAATAATTATCCTGCCCCTGAAGTTTTAGAGCTTAAAAAGGGTGCCCAGGTAATGTTTTTAAGAAATGATCCTTCTCCTGAAAAACAATATTTTAATGGAAAAACAGGTCTTGTAACATATATGGATGAAGAAAAAATCAAGGTTTTTTGTCCTGATGATGAAAAGGAAATAAGTGTTTTTCCAATTGAATGGGAAAATATAAAATACGGTCTTGATGATAATAATGAAATAAAAGCAGAAATAACTGGAAAGTTTATTCAGTTTCCAATAAAGCCTGCCTGGGCAATTACTATTCATAAAAGTCAGGGGCTTACATTTGAAAAAGCTGTTATTGATGCAGCTAACGCTTTTACACATGGTCAGATTTATGTGGCATTAAGCAGATGCACTAGTCTTGAAGGTCTGGTTTTAAGCTCTCCTGTTCTAAATTTCCCAAAAACTGATGATGTTGTTGAAAATTTTCATAAAACCCTTGAAACAAATTTATCCCTTGAAAAATATCTGGAAAATTCAAAAATAATATATCAGCAGAATTTAATTTTTGAATGCTTTGATTTTTCAAATCTTGATAGGTTTTTCAGGCGTTTTTATTATTTATGCAAAAATAATTCAAATGCAGTTTTAGTTTCAGATTCAGAAAATTTTGAAAAAATAAAACCTGTTTTGGAAGATGAGATTTTCCCGGTATCTGAAAAATTTAAAAATCAGCTTCAAAATATTTTTATTGAGAAAAAACTTCCTGAAAAAGATACTTATCTGATTGACAGAATAATAAAAGGAAGCTCATGGTTTTTTGAACGTCTTGAAAAAATAAGATATTTTTTTGAAAATTTAAGCTTTGAAACAGACAATAAAGAAATCAAAAAACAGATTGATAATTCCTTTAATAATTTATTTCAGGAATTAGAAATAAAGGTTTTGTCTTTAAAATCATGTGAAAACGGTTTTTATCCTCAGCTTTATTTAAGAGCTGTTTCAAAGGGACAGACAGATTTTTCCCCTGAAAAAAAGAAAAAAGAATCAAAGCCCCTGTTTAATGAGTCAGATATTGAACATGGAGAGGTTTTTTCTCTTTTAAAGGAATGGAGAGCAGAAAAGGCAAAAGAAGAAAATGTTCCCCATTTTCAGATTCTTCACCAGAGTGTAATAATTCAGATTTCTGTCATGCTTCCCCAAAATGAAAAAGAACTCATGAA
>JBFWJK010000043.1:0-19189 GCA_050253255.1 Desulfobacteraceae bacterium
AAGACGATTATTGGATCTGTTATAATTTTTATGTCGACTTCATTATTTTCATCATCCAGCCTCAGCTTACCTCTTTCAAGACGGTTTCCCACAAAAAGACTGTCAACAATGAAATGGATTTCATCCTTTGTCATCATGAAAAAACCGCCCCACCATTTTTCAAACTCCAGAAATCTTTCCTCTTCTGTGTCCACGTTTTCGTAGACATGGTAATATTTTGTCCAGAAAGTATTTGCAGGGTTAAGGTTTTCCATGTTCATTACAAGATTTGCCCCGTCAAAGAGTCCGTTCCCAAGGTCACTTAAAAAGGAATTTACCCATACACCTCCAAGAAGGCCTCCTTTGTATCGCATGGGATTTGAACCTTCAACTCCTCCCCAGTATGACAGAGGCGAACCGTTAAGAACAAGCGGTCCGCACACATCAGGCCTGTCGGCTGCAACAAGTGCGGCAGCCCATCCTGCCTGGCAATTTCCTATTATCGCAGGTTTATCTGCATCAGGGTGAAGTCTGTGTACTTCTTCGACAAAAGCTATTTCTGCTTTCTGTATATCTCCTATTGTCTGACCAGGCACAGGTTTTGTAAAGAACATCACAAAATAGACGGGATGGCCGTAGTCGAGTGCAAGACCAATTTCTGAGTCTTCCTTTGAGCCTCCTATGCCTGGACCGTGCCCAGCCCTTGGATCAATGATAATAATCGGACGCTTTGGAAACCTGTCTTTATTTTTGGGTTTCCTCTTTTCATCTTCTGAAGCACTTTTTTTTCTTCTTCTGTCAGTTATCCTTACCAGACAGTAATTGACCGGTTTTTCAAGAGTTCTTCCGTCAATTATCACTTCATAATCAAAAACAAGAACAGGTGGCTGACCTTTTTCCAGATGCTCAAGATATATATTCCCTCGTTTTCTGATAATGTCTGAATAAATTATACCTCTTTGCACTGTGTCAATCAGATATTCATGAAAATCAGAAAGATTTGCCAGGTTGTCCGTAATTTTTTCCAGCATTTTAAACTCCTTAGTTTACTTAGTGGAAATTTGTGTATTTTTTCAGCAAAAAAACAAAATTCTCAATATCCATAAGAATTTATAATCCATGTTAATTAATATAGCAATTTTTTACTGCATTGCAATAAAACTAGAGAAGAGATCTGGCAATTCCCATAAGACCTTTTACTGTTTTGTTGTCTTTTGGGCCTGAAACAAAAAGTTTTCTCTGTAAAACAAATTTTTTTACTTCGGGATTAAAAGGTATCGATCCCGAAAAAATAATATTTTCACCGAAAAACTTTTTATAAAAAATTTCAATATTTTTTATTGATTCGGAAGAGCTGTCGGTTTGAGAAGCTGCAAGGTAAATATAAAAATCATCAAGGCTTGACTTCAGTTTATCATAATAAGGGCTTTCTTCTTTACTCAGAGCATCTAAAATATCTGAAGGTCTTAAACCTGATCCTTTCGGAATAAGGCTTGAAAGTTTTTTAGAAGGAACAGTTTCCATTATTTTATGAATAAATACCCTGTGTACAAATCTGAATGAATTTTCCAAAGAAAGAGGATCAGTGGTAAAAAGAGCAAACGGAAAATCTGCGGCAAGAAAAAAATCGATCAGATTTTTATTTGTTCCTGCTCCAAGGTCAAGGATGATGTAATCGTATTTTAATTTTTTTATCTCCTTTAAAAGAATATTTCTCATTGAATAAGAAATATTGCCAAGATCTGTCTGACAATTTTTGGAATTCAGAAGAAAAAGCCTTTCAAATCTTGTTTTTATTATACAGTCCTCAAGAGAAGCTTTTTGATTTAAAAAAAAGTCAAGTCCTGTTTTGGGACTGTTTATCCCAAAAAAAGTATGCAGATTTGGACCGCCGGTATCAAGATCTATTAAAAGAGTTTTTTTACCAATCATTGAAAGAAGGCCGCCTATGTTTGCAGAAAAAAAGGATTTACCTATTCCGCCCTTACCGCCTCCTGTGCTTATTATCTTCGGCATTTTAATCCTTAATAATTTTTTTGATAAAACCTGATAAATCCGAAAATAACAGACAATAAGTTCAAAAAAAAGATTTTTATCTTTCAGGAATAAATATAATCTGCAAACAGAGCACTTCTGGAAAAGCCACCGGCACAGCAATACCGATGGCCTTATTCCAACTTATTGAATTTTAAAACCCCTTACAAGCTTTCTCAGCTGTTCAGATGCACTGGACAATTTAAGCGACCTGTCATTTATGTTTCTTCCAAGATCATCTATTACTCCCACTGCACGGTTGACTTCTGAAATATCTTTTGCAATTTCAGCAGAAACCTGGGAGCTCTGAGTAACATTTTCATTTACTTCCTGTACTCCCTGAGCTGCCTGATTTACATTGTTTGATATTTCATCACTTGAAACAGACTGCTCTTCTACAGCTGTTGCGATTGTATTTATAAAGTCATTTATCTCCACAATGATGTCTCTTATTTCAGACATATCTGAAACCGAATTTTTTGTAGCGCTCTGAATAAGGGAAATTTTTTCCTTTATATCGTTTGTGGCATTGACTGTCTGGGTTGCAAGCTCCTTTATCTCATTTGCAACAACAGCAAATCCTTTTCCTGCTTCACCTGCTCTTGCCGCCTCGATTGTAGCGTTAAGTGCAAGAAGATTGGTCTGGTCTGAAATATCGGTTATTGTATCAATGACTTCTCCGATCTGTTTTGCAGCATCACCAAGGTCATCCATCCTTTTTGTTGTTTTTTCAGATTTTACAACTGCATTTTCAGCAATTGTTTTTGTTTTTTCTGCATTGCCCGCAATTTCATTTACTGTTGCAGACATCTCTTCCATTGCAGACGCAACTCCGCCAATATTTGTAGAAGTCTGCTCCATTGCTCCGGCAATTGAATTCATGTTCGAACTCAACTCTTCAGAAGCTGTTGCAACAAGCTCTGCTCTTGATCTGGTATTTTCAGTCTCTTTACTTACGTCTCCTGAAATCTTGAGCAGATTCTGGCTTGAACTGTCCATTTCTTCCACATTTTCAGATACAACTTTTATCATTGTCTGAAGATTGTCGATAAATTTATTGAACCAGTATGCAAGCTCACCGATTTCATCAGTGCTTTTTATATCAAGCCTTTTTGTAAGGTCACCCTCGCCCTCTGCAACTTCTTTTATCCCTTTCATGACTTGAAGCACAGGGCTTGCAACTACTTTGTGCCCTATCCAGAATAAAATTGCCAGAATTACAGCAAGAGACAGAACGCTTATTATGATTGCCGTATTTCTTATATTTCTTGCATCTTTATAAATTTCATCTTCAGGGAAAACAGTTACAAAGCCCCAGTTGTCCATTCCTTTACCCAGTTTTACAGTTGTAAAAAGATAGTATGAGGTTTTGTTGTCAACAGTTGAAACTTTCTTTAAAAGAAAGCTTTCATCATCAGACATTCTCTCTACAATTCTGTCATCAGGGAAATATTCCCTCACATTGGTTCCAATAATCTTTTCCTGAGGATGCGCTGCAAGATCTCCGTTTGAAGCTATCACCATAATGTATCCTGTCCCAAAGGGCTTTATTTTTTTTGCAAGCTCCCAGAAAGTATCCATTGAATAGTCGCATCCAACCACCCCCACTGTCCGGCCATTGACTTTTATGGGAGAGCAAACGCTGACCAGCATGACTTTTTTACCGCCGACTTCATAGGAATAAGGCTCCATAAATACGTCTGTTCCAGTTTTCAGAGGGCGCTTATAATATCCGTCTTCAAGATCATAGTCGACACACGGCTCGATGTGAATTCCTCCGACTCTGTTCCAGTAAGGGATAAACCTTCCGGTTGAATCATGACCTTCCGTGCTTACGAACTCACTGTCTTTTCCGTCAAATGCATCAGGTTCCCACACTGTCCACACACTCATGATTTCAGGTGTTTTTTCAAGGGTTGTTTTAAGCAGATTGTTTGCAGTATCTCTTGAAAGCATCTCTCCAGACTCTTTTATGCCGGAAAACACCGAAGACAATGCCCTGGAAGTATCAAGAGGCAATGTCATCATATCCTTGACTTCGTTGGAATACCTGAATCCTGTTTCCCATGCAGCTGCCATTGACTTATCGTATGCTGTCTTATTTGCCTTGGTTCCCACAATAACTATTGTTATCAAAAACCCCAGAAAAACAACGGAACCGACATAAGCCATAAACTTGAATTTAAGACTTCTCCTCTTTCCCATATAAAGCTCCTTATTCTTTTAATAAAATCTGAATAATACTCTCCTGAAAAACTTTTAAACTGATTTACGCTTTAAAGTTAAAACCGGATTTAGATTGTTAAAATGATTCGTTAAGGTTTAAATGCTGATTACAGACTATTCTTCAATTGATACTTCAAGAAACAAATCCCCTGAATCCGATTTTACCGGAATTGACATAAACGGCCTTTCTTCGATATTTGGCAGAAAATGCTCTTCTCCCTCTTTAATTCCGTGGGACAGAACCTTGAGTTTTATCCCCTGTTCAGCAAATTTGTTGTTGGCCTGGCCGCAGACCATGTTGACTATCTCTCCGACTGCATCTTTAACATCATCATTGATTTCAGTTACTTCTTCCCCAAACATTTTTGAAACAATCGACAAGATTGCATCCTCTGAAAAAGTCAGGGAGACAAACCCTTTTTTATCTCCGGAGACTTCCATGAGTCCGCTTAAAGGTCCGCTGGATGAAGGTGTTTTTTTTAAAAAAGGACGAGAAATTTCAGCCTTGATCTGAGCTGTGGTTTCAAGAACATAGAGAAGAGTCTGGATAAAGGGGTTAACGTGTTCTGCTTTCATGTGAATTTAACCTGTGATTTTAGCTGATAAAAAGAAAAGCATTATATTTTGAAGAAAAAAATTTTTTATGATAAGTTTTAAATCTAAAAAATAATACTTCAAATAAGCGTCCATATCAAGATATCTTTTAAATTAACAAACAATCTTTTACCCAGGAGATATATTCATGACTAAAGTTTCAGATACTCATCCTTTATTATCGGAACTGTCACCGGGAAGCTTAAAAAAAGGAAAAATTGTTTCTTCAAAGGAAGCAATAAATCTTATCTCTGATAATGACACTGTTGTAGTTAGCGGATTTGTCGGAACAGGCATTCCTGAAAAAATTCTTCTTGAACTTGAAAACAAATATCTCAGTGAGAAAAGCCCGAGAAATCTTACACTCGTATATACCGCAGGGATCGGCGACAGGAAAGATGCAGGAATGAACAGATTCGGCCATGAAGGACTTTTACGAAAAGTAATAGGAGGACACTGGGGTCTTGTTCCAAAACTTTCAAAGCTTGCACTGGAAAACAAAATTCTTGCCTACAATCTTCCCCAGGGAGTGATTGCTCATATGTACAGGGACGGCGCGGCAAAAAAACCGAGAACAATCACCTCTGTCGGTCTCGGAACTTTTGTTGACCCAAGATTTGGAGGGGGTAAAATCAATGCCCTTACCAAAGAAGATATTGTTGAACTCATTGAGTTTGACGGTAAAGAATATCTGGCCTACAAAACCTTTCCAATAGACATTGCAATCATAAGAGGAACCACTGCCGATTCCCAGGGGAACATAACCATGGAAAAAGAAGCTCTTACCCTTGAATCGCTTTCAATGGCAATGTGTGCAAAAAACTCAGGCGGGCTTGTAATTGCTCAGGTGGAAAGAATTGCAGAAAAAAATTCTCTTAACCCTCAGAAAGTTAAAATTCCTGGAATTCTTGTAGACTGTATTGTCCAGTCAGAACCTGAATACCACAAACAGACAATAACCACCCAGTACAATCCAGGTCTGTGCGGAGAACTCAGAATACCCTTAAGTTCAATAGAAGAAATAAAAATGGACGAAAGAAAAATTATTGCAAGAAGAGCAGCTTTTGAACTTGAAGCTAACTCTGTTGTCAACCTGGGCATAGGCATGCCGGAAGGTATTGCAAACATAGCAAATGAAGAAAAAATTTTAGACTACATAACTCTTACAGCAGAACCAGGAGTAATTGGAGGCATACCATCAGGAGGGCTTGATTTCGGGACTGCTGTAAATACCGAAGCAATTATTGACCAGCCCTATCAGTTCGACTTTTACGACGGCGGAGGTCTTGATCTTGCCTTTTTAGGCATGGCAGAAGCTGATCAGTCCGGGAATGTCAATGTCAGCAGATATACAGGTCAGCTTGTCGGATGCGGGGGCTTCATAAACATAACTCAGAATGCAAAAAAAGTAATCTATCTTGGAACTTTTACTGCCGGAGGGCTCAAAGTTGAGTCCAAAAACAAAAAACTCCATATAACAAGCGAAGGTAAATTCAAAAAATTCAAGAATCAGGTTGAACAGATAACATTTTCAGGCAAAATTGCAGCAGAAAAGAAAAAGGAAGTGCTCTACATTACAGAAAGAGCTGTTTTCTCATTATCTGAGCAGGGACTTGTACTTGAAGAAATTGCGCCCGGAATCAATCCTGAAAAAGATATTTTTCCTTTTATGGAGTTTATGCCTGTAATTTCAGAAAACTTAAAAAAAATGGATGAAAGAATATTTATTGATGAGCCGATGGATCTTAAAAAAGATCTCATGTCAGTTCCCCTTAAATCAAGACTTGTTCTTGACAGGGAAAATCTTAAGTTCTTTGTAAATTTTGAGGGACTTTCCGTTAAAACAAAAGATGATATCGAAAAAATAAGAGAATCAGTTTCAAATATTCTATCTCCTCTCAATGAGAAAGTCTCCACAATAGTAAACTATGACAACTTTTACATTAGTCCTGATCTTGTTGACGAATATACCCATATGGTAAAAACCCTTGTAGACAGATTCTATTCAGGAGTAACAAGATACACAACAAGTGCATTCATAAGGATGAAGCTTGGTGATGCATTCAAGGAAAGAAAAGTAGCACCCCATATTTATGAAAGCAGAAAAGAGGCTGAAAGTGTGCTCACAGAAATTGTAGATTAAAAAATCAAAACAGAGTGCAGCTGTAAATTAAATATTTAATTACGGCTGCCAAATATCTAACTGTAATATAATTCGAAGTCATCAGAGACTTCTTCGCTTATCATTCCTATGCATTCAAAATCGGATATTTCAAAATCAGAAACAGCGCAGATCGACCTGCCGGGAGACCTGAAAGTATCTGTGAAATGGAAGTCAGGAAGTCTTGTATAAAACGATGAAAAAACCTCAGGTGTGCAGTCAAGACTGATATGATATGTTTCATCAAGATGTTTTTCACTGGCAAAATGCTGGATAAGAAGATAAAAGCAGGCTGCAGAAAGGTACTTGCACATGGGCTTTGATTTAAGTTCAGGATAGAATCTGCTTACATGAATCTCTTTTGAAAACATATCGAGCGTAAGAACAAGTTCTCTTGAAATAATCTCTTCTGTCTTTTTATCCTTTATAAAATAACTGTTGAAGGAGTCATTGGACAAACATGAAAGATTGTATCTTCTCATGAGACAGGAAGCCATTTGTTCAATAAAGCAGTGTGAATTATCCATGCCGGAATCCTTAAAACCCGGCACGAACCTTTATGTCGGGAAAAACTGAAAACCAGAAGTTAAAAAAACAAATAAATTTTTATTTCTTATATACCTGACAGGCAAAAATTCAAGTCAAAAATCTATTTTAAATTCAAGTTTAAAGTCGTATGAATCCTTTACCCTGAATTTTTTTTCTAGTTCTTCATAAACTCCGGCCCTGTAAATATTGTTTTCAACATTTGCAGCCCGGATTCCTCCGTAAATATTGCCGGAGTAAAAACCAAGAGTCAGTGCAGAAAGAAGAACGCCTGCAACATTGAGATCATTATCAAAGGCTTCATATGCTGAAGCGCCAAGAATTGAATTTATAAAAAAAGAAAAAAGAGCGTCCTTATATCTTCCGCAGTACAGATACCCTCCTCCAGGTATTATTGAATAAATACCAGATAAAAAAGGAGATTTTTTCTCTCTTGTAAGAATATCAATATTATTTTCAATCTCACTGAAATTAAATTGAGACTTTGTCTTTTCATCAGCTCCGGCAATTTCCTCAAGGGCTTTTTCAGTTTTTAGAAATCTCAGGTAAAACCATACTCTATCATTTAAAATTCGGGATTCAATATTTTGATCTTCAGTTATTTTTTCAAGATTTGAAAGGGCTGAAAGATAAAGGCCCGGTTCATTTATTTCAAGATAAATTTCAGACAGAAAATAAAAGGAGACAATAGAATATTTTTCACCGCAATTTTCAGAAATACCTGAAAAAAGCTTCAGAGCTTCTTCATACCTTCCGGTGTAATATCTGCATAAAGCTGTTTTTAAAGAAACCTCGCAGGATTCATTTTCGAGAAGAAAGCCGTCAAAAAAAATTTCAGCCTTGTAGTAATCTTTTTTTTCAAAAAAAAGATTCCCTTTTTTTACAAGGGTGCTGTCAAATTCACCTGCAGAAACATTAAAACACAAAAGAATAAATGCAAAAAAACAAATCAGTCTAGGCATTTGTAACCCTTAAAACTTCTTCAATGGTAGTTATACCCTTGAGAATTTTCTCAACACCATCCTGTCTCAAGGTTGTCATTCCTTTTGTTACAGCTTCTCTCTGAATAAGATTGGAATCCTGGGTTTTAAGGACAAGGCTTTGAATTTCATTATCCATAAGCATTATCTCATAAATACTCATTCTACCCTTATAGCCTGTATTGACGCACTCCTCGCATCCGACCGAAGTATAAATTGTCCTTCCCTTGAGCCTTTCCCCGGGAAATCCAAGTGTTTCAGCTTCAATATCTTCAGGAACATATTCTTTTTTGCAATTACAGCATAAAACTCTGACAAGCCGCTGGGCAATGACAGCTTTTACTGAAGATGATATAAGATATTTCTCTATTCCAATATCAGAAAGCCTTGTTATAGCACTTGCAGAATCGTTTGTATGAAGAGTTGAAAAAACAAGATGCCCTGTAAGTGCAGACTGTACGGCAATTTCAGCAGTTTCCTGATCTCTTATCTCTCCTACAAGTATAACATCAGGGTCCTGCCTCACAATCGATCTGAGGCCCTTTGCAAAGGTGAGACCGATTTTTCTGTTAACCTGAATCTGTCCTATCCCCTTTATCTGGTATTCTACAGGATCCTCAATGGTTATTATGTTGATATCCGGCCTGTTTATTTCAGAAAGAACAGCATAAAGAGTTGTTGTTTTGCCGCTTCCTGTAGGCCCTGTCACAAGGATAATACCGTTTGGTATTCTTATAAGCCGGTTTATTATGTCATAAATATTTTTAGACATCCCAAGCTCACCAAGCCTTAAAAGTCCTCCGGATTTATTCAGAAGCCTCATTACAACTCTTTCACCAAAACCTGTAGGAATGGTAGATATCCTGATATCTATCTGCTGATTCCCAATTTTGACCTCTATTCTTCCATCCTGCGGAAGCCTTTTTTCAGCAATATTGAGTTTGGCCATTACTTTTATTCTTGAAATCAGCGCTGTCTGCATCCACCTCGAGGGAGAGAGCATTTCATACAAAACTCCGTCAACACGAAATCTTATATGGAATTTATCCTGATAAGGTTCAATGTGAATATCCGAGGCATTTACCTTTACAGCCCTTGAAATTATATGATTTACAAGCCGTATTATCGGAGCTGAGGCTGTATCGTCAAGAAGATCTGTGGTTTCTTCGATTTCGTTTAAAATGTCCTCAGCACTTTCTTCAACATCCTGAACAATATCATCCGCCGAATCTGAACCTGACTGGTCATAGGCTGAATTCACATAGGAAATAATCTCATTTCTTCCGCAGAGTGCAAGAGTGTATTCTTTGATACCCATAAAATAAGCAGCATCATCCGCCTCATTGAAAAAAACAATATCGTTTAAAAGAAGAATGCTTTTTTTATTTTCATCCCTGAAAACAAGAGGAGCAATAAAAAATTTTTTCAAAAAATTGATTGGAATTTTATTTGTAAAGCTGAAGTCATACTCTTCTTCGGGGATTTTACTGTAGTATTCAAGCCCGCACATCGATGAAAAAAGACTCAAAAGAACTTCTTCTGAAACATGTCCTGATTTTATCAAAGCATCTGTAATGCCTGTTACAGAAGGATTTTTCGGGAATATTTCATTGATTTTATCAAAATCTGTCCCGCAGTTCAGAGCTATCTGATTTATTAACTTGTCTTTTTCAGACAAAAGGACATTATCAGTCATAAAGAGGAATTTCCTTTGTTCTCTTTTTTAAATTCTTTTCCATTGTATCATCGATATGATCTCTTTTTTCCTTATAAATTTTTCCCGCACTTTCCGCACTGTTAACAAGATGAGGGGTTATAAAAACATACATGTTCGTCTTATCCTTTGAATTCCCCCTTGTCTTGAAAAGGTAGCCGAGAATCGGGATATCTCCCAGGCATGGAACCTTGTTTTCGGATTCTGCGAAAGATTCGTCTATAAGCCCGCCAAGAACAACTGTATTGCTCTTTTCAACAACAACTGTAGTTTCAATATTTCTTTTAAGAGTGGTTGGGAGCTCACCGAATTCCCCTGCAACCGAATCTATTCTGGATACTTCCTGGAATATCTTGAGCTTGACCAGACCGTCCTGATTGATCTGAGGTGTAATTTCTAGCAAAACCCCCACGTCTTTATACTCATAATTACTGTAGGCATTATCTCCTGTAGTTGCTTTTATGAGGTAGGGAATATTTTTACCCACTGAAATTTTTGCAGTCTGATTATCCAGAGTCATTATCTGGGGAGTTGAAAGAATATTTACATTTTTATTGTTCTTGTAGGCTGTTATGACTGCCCCAAGATTTGGAAAAGAAACGCCCCCTATATCAATGGTTTCTGCCATAACACCAACTGAAAATCCGCTTGGAAAAGCTCCGGTTGCTGCAAGACCTCCGATTGTGGAATAAGGAGATGTGGTATTTCCTGAAAAACCTCCGCCATATGCACCTTTAGAGCCTTTTATGTCTTCTTCGTAACCAAGTGCCCACTCAGAGCCAAGCCCGAAGTCATTTGACATGTTCATTTCAACAATCAAACATTCCAGATAGACCATCGGCCTGTTTATATCGAGCTTTTCAATGAGTCTTTCAATAACCTCATAATCACTTCTGCTTGCTTTTATTATAAGAGTGTTGGTATCCTTATCGGCTGTAATCGCCACATCTCCGGAAACCACAGGAGCCGTTTTCTTTGCGGAATCAGATCCTGAAGCATTTTTTGCAGCTCCTGAAGCTATGGTTTGAAGCACCTCGGCAAGAGCCTCGGAATCAGAATATTCAAGATAATAGACGTAAAATTTTTCGTCTCCCTTGGGCTTTTCAAGATCCAGATATTCCACAAGCTTTTTTATTCTTTCAAGATCCTGCTTGCCAGCCACGGCAATTATAGTATTTGTTCTCTCGTCCGAAACAAAACTTACATTGTTGAGGGTTATTTTTTCATCCGCCTTCTGGGTAGCCGGAAAAACAAGTTTCAGGGTTTTGGCAAGTTCGGATGCATCGGCGTTTTCAAGCGGAATAATAGAAATTTCCCTGCCTGTCTCCCTCACATCAACAGCTTCAATAATTTTAATCAGCCTTGCAACATTTGACTGATAATCGGTTATTAAAATCATTGAGCTTTCCTCATATGACATGACTGCACTTCTTTTTGAAACAAGTGGGGCAATAAGCCTTTGAATGCTTCTTGGATCTGCATAGTTAAGCGGAATTACCTGGGTAACCATGGTGTCACCTTCGGAAACGACCTCGCGTCCTTTGATAGTTTCCATATTTTTTGTTCTTGCTTCAAATGTTGAGACAATTTTTATAACATCACCTGCGGGAACAGCTGCAAACCCGTTTACATCAAGTACCGATTCAAAAACCTTATAAGCTTCTTCAGGAGAAATTTTTCCCGGAGATATTACTGTCACGTTCCCTTTTACCCTGTTATCTATAATAAAATTCTTATTTGTCACTTCGCTTATGAACTTTATGAAAACTGTAATATCAACATTATCAAAATCTATCGAGACCTTGTCTTCTGCAAAAGAATCCGGCTCAAAGCAAAAAACCGCGGAAACAGCAATAAATACAAAAATAAATTTTCTCAAAACTTTTAAGCTCATGGAACCTGCCCTTTTAATTAAAAATTTCTCTTAACCGGTTTTTTGTATACCGGACAGAGAATAGATTGATTTTTATTCAATATTATATTCAATGGTCTGTTCCTGACCGTTTCTTTTTATCTGAAGCGAAATTCTGTCCGCATTTTTAAGTCCGTTGTAAAGCCCTATTGCATCATTTACAGTTTTAATATCAGTACCGTTTGCTCCAACAAGCACATCACCGTTTTCAAGGCCCATTTTATTGAAAAGAGAAAAAGGCTTAATATTATCTATCGCAATTCCGCTGGGATTGCCGTTTTCAAAATGCGGTTTTGCTCTTGCCTGTCTCATGAGAGAATTAATATTGCTTAGAGACTGATCAATAAACTCCCTTGAAATCTGATACTGATTTTCTCCGCTTTCATTTACAGAGCTGTCAATACTTTCAAAATATTCGTTTTTCTGTCCTTTTTCAGGATCAATTGTCAAAATTTCGTCTTTGCCGTTTCTTGTCAGAACAACCTTTTGCCTGAATATTCTCTTGACTGTCGCATCCTTTATCTCATCAGATTCGGAGTAAAGACCCTGACGGTTGTCAGATAAAATTACCGCATAATTATTTTCAAATCCGACAACTGTTCCAAGAAGTTTCAGATTCAGTGCTGTCTTATCAAGTCTTGAAATATCAATTTCAGGTTTTGAAACCACTTTTGAAACAAGAGTTCCGAAAAGATTTTTGCTGTAAATTGAAGAGTAATTCTCAAGCGGCCCTGTCAGAGCTTCACTTTCATCTTTTTTATTCACACTTTTTTCAGCAGCAATATTTTTTTCATATCCCTTTTCATAAGAAACATCTGAAAAAAGAAAATAATAAAAAAGATCCACACCGGAAAAACAAATCAGAGCTGTCATTATTAAATTTACGGAAATAAAAAATATCTTTAATGATTTCATTTAAACCTTACCATTGGATTTAAAAGATTTCCCTTGACTGTAAATTCCATATTTTTTCTGTTCTGCACAACCGGCAATATCATTGACATTGCGGGATTGTCCCTGTTTCTTAAAATATATTCCGGGTCAGGGACAATTTTTCCTGCTAAATCGGCTCTTGCCCTGTTTACACGTTCAATATTCATAAGCTGTCCGTTAAAGCTTGCAAACCCGGCTTTTGACCTTATAACCGAGTCTTTAAGCAAAATATCGTCACCGCTGATTTCACCTTTGATTTCTGCCCTGCTGATCTCAAAAACCGAAACAGGTACAATAACAAGCTCTGAAACAAGATCAAAATTTTCCAGATTGATCAAAGAGGAAAAATCTCCTTTTTTCTCAGAGTAATCAATTTTAATCCTTCCGCCGGCTTTTCCTGCAAGCATTAAGTCAGGGCCGAAAAAATTTTTTGTTTCGTTTAAATTTATGTTTTCAAAGCTTAAATCCAGAAAAAATTTATCAGTTAAACTCAGTAGACCGACTGCGATATCTGAATCGATTTTTCCCCCAAAAGCTTTGGCATTTATTTTAAATTTGAGCTTACCGGACAAAAGGCCAGGGACTGAAGGAGAAACCATAAGTTCATCAATCTTCAGGTTTTTTATTCTGCCTGAGGATATTTCAAGATTATTAATTCTCAGATTAAAAGGAAATACAGGTTCTAAACTTTGTACACTAAAATCGATCCCGTATTTTTCCTCAATAAGACCTGAAAGAAAATAAGCTCCTTTTTTTTCAGGAAACAGAAGGTGCGCAAATAAAATTAAAAGAAAAAATACATAAAACAAAAATGAAAAAGAATACAAAACCTTTTTATACATTATTTTTAACTATTTCCGCCTGAATGGTTGATGTTATGAACGGGCCTTTGTCACTTCTTGAAATTCTCAGCCCTTTAACAGCGACTGCATCCGAAGATGATTCAACAGAATGAAGAAACCTGACAAGACTTTTCATATCTATCCCAGAGACTTTGATTTCTACTTTTTCAATAGTAAGCCCTCCTGACTTTTCGGTCGAAGGCTTCATGTAGTCAACTTTATCTTTGATGTTTGCCTTTCCGGCAAGAGAATCCATAAAGGAAAAAAGAGCTATGTCAGAACTGTCTTGAGATTGTGACAGGTCAGATTTTTTGACATATTTTCTGTATTCATCGCCAAGAAGTCTTATCTGCTCTGCCTGGTAAGCATAGGAACTGATTTTGTTTTCAAGTTCTTTCTTGTAATTTATCACAGGAAGCATAAAAAAATTTACAAGTATAAAACCAGCCAGAAAAAGGATGCCTACTGTCAAAATTATTTTTTCTCTTTCTTCAAGGCTGTAGTAAAATTGTTGAATTTTATTCATTTACTCTGATCTCCAGTCTGAATCTTACTTTACCTGAACTGTCGGTATTGGCCATGCCTATTTCCACACTGCTTATAATACTCTGATCTGAAAGATTGTTTTTTACAGAGTCAATCACATCGTATCCTGAAGCTGTACCTGTAAGACTTGTTGAAACAGGAAGAATAGTAATATTGTCCAGTTCAACAAAGTCTGAGGGGATCTGACTGATTATTGAATTCAGAAGTACAATTTTCTTTATTCCTGAAGAATTACTTCCTTCCCGGAAATTTTCCCTGGCATTGATGATTTCAATTTTTGCCTGATCCACAACAGAAGGTGTTATTTTTTTAATGCCCGGG
This sequence comes from Desulfobacteraceae bacterium, assembly GCA_050253255.1. GTDB lineage: Bacteria > Desulfobacterota > Desulfobacteria > Desulfobacterales > JACKCP01 > JACKCP01. Next base: position 14,789 of record JBFWJK010000043.1, read on the forward strand.
AAATTATCCTTTACAGCAGCTTCAAGCTGAATGAAAGCATTTCTGTATTCCTTTTCAAGTTCCATGAATTTAAAATATGTACTCATCCCGAGCAGACTCAAAGAAAAAATTAAAAGAGTTCCTGATATGATTATTTCTTTTTTATACTGTTCAAAAAATTTGTTCAGACCAGGTCTTTTTTCCCTGAAAACCAGAGAGTTTTCATTTAAAATTTCATAGCCGCACAAAACAGTTAACAGTCCGGTTTTTTCATCGGCGGAAAAATCAAGAAATTCTTCAAGATCGTTTCTCTCAAAAAAAGACAGGGTGTCACCAAATTCTGCACTGAATTTTGAAACTGCTTTTTCTTTCAAGCCTGATTCATCGAGAACAAAAATTTTTAACGGGCTGAATGTATCCTTCACAGAAAGAGATACAAAATTGCCAAGAATACTAACAGCAGAAGATACTTTATGTTCATCGGAAATATCAGAAACTTTTTTTGCACTTAAAATATTTTTTTCAGACAGGGCAAACACGACTCCGTTTCCTGCTTTGCCGGGTACAATAACAAAGCAGTCGTCCTTATAAACCCCAAGGTTGAGAAAAGCGTTTGCACAATGGCATGAAAAGGGTATGAAACCGGATACTTCAATATTTTTTTCATACAGAAAAACTTCATTTTCATCCATATAAGATTCAGCAAGGCCAAGACAAAAAGCCTTTGAAGCTGCTTTATCTGTTTTTTCATGAAGAATTAAAAACTCAAACTCCAATGGATCATTTTTCACAGGAAAGTAAGGTTCAAGCTCAAAATCAATTATTTTTTCAATCCGCTTTTTATTTGTAAAAGGGAAATCATGATTTTTAAAAAAAAGATTCTCAGAATCAAAACAGAAAAATGCAGGTATTGCTTTGCTTTCTCTTTCTGAAGCATCGGACAGATTTTCAATAAAAACTTTTTTCCCAGTTTTTTTTACGGAAAAAAGATTTAAACTGCTGTCATTGTCTGTCTCAGGTATTGCAAAAAATTTAGTCATTTTCTTAATTATTCAATTATCCATTTTTCAGTTTTTATATCCCACTTGCCGTCCTTGTCAGTATATCTTCTTAAAACAGCCCGGATTTTAACCTTAAGCCCCTCTTCTGACGCTGAGGATTCAACTTCAAAAACATCGGAAGATGTAGTTATCAAATTCTCTGCAAGAGGAACATCTTCGCAGCCCGCACATTTTCTGTACCAGTCTTCATCAAGGCTGTTGACATACCTGCCTTCAGATTTTTCCTCTCTGTACGAACATATTTCATCAGCCATATGCAGAAATGCGTTATCTGTGATAAGAGCAGAAACAATAAGAGGGGGGGCGGTATTGATATTTATTCTGCCCTTGTACTTATAAGTGCTCCCGCTTCTTTCAACGTCACCTTCTGCAGTAAGATACTTATCTGCAATACCAGAATTGTAAACTTTGTTCCATAACTTTTCGTTAACGCCTTTTACAAGTGAAAGTTCTTCAACACTTTTCAAAGGACCGTTTCTTGGAGGAATTTTGTTTTCGGCACTGTAATAAGCTTCCTCAGCCCCTGAAAGACCTGTCAGAGAATCATCATCACCGTAATCGAGCCAGTCTACAAGCGGATTGATTATATCGTATGGATTGTCAATAAGATCAGGGTGATCCATTCTTACTCCGTCAAGAAATCTTTCCCACAATCTGATCTGCTCCTCGTTCTTCTGATTTGGGAATTCCAAAAGAGCATTGATCTGAATTTTTGACAATACATCAGTAATTTTTATCTCAAGCTCATCAGGAGAAAATCCAAGCAGTCCCAGATAAAAATTTACCTGATCCTTATCTGCCCAGAATTCCTGGACACTATCGGTTTCTGAAGTCATTTTATCCTTGACAAGCATCAACGATGCGATCTCTATTCCAGCCTTTGCCCTGTCATAGAGTATGGTTCTTTTTTTAAGAATAACTGCTTCAAACAAAAGATCCCTGACCTTCACATTGAGTGAAATTGCCCAGCCTGCAAGAAGAGTGACCATGACAAGAGTAACTATAAGGGCTATTCCCTTCTGATTTGAAAAAAATCTATTCTTCTTTTTCCCTGAAAACAGGAAGTTTGATTTTTGTTTCAAATTTTTCCTTTTCATCGTCCAAAAAAAGTTCGAGTTCAAGTTTCACTGAATAAGGGGTTGAATATTTAAATTCTGAAGAATCGGAATCCCAGTATTCAAATTCATTGTTTTCTTTATCATAAAATAAAAGACTGAATTCAGCTACATTTCTGCAGACAGCATATGACAGCCTTTCTCTCTCTTCTTCTGTTTCGGGGTATGGATAATAAAAATCTCCCCTGTATAAAACATTATTTCGTAAATAATAAAAAATTTCAGAAGGGGATTTAAGATAATCATTTCCAAATCCAAGATGTGAGAAAGATGTAAATCTAAGCTTTGTAAAGGACTTTTCATCAAATTCCTTTTCAGCCACAAAAAAATATTTTGACTTGAAACCGTAATCATCATTTTTTTTGTATAATGGAGAAATTTCGCAGTAAAAATTGTTCAAATCTTCAGTAATACGAAGAAGGGCTGTTTCTGCCTGTGAAAGTACGGAAATTTTTCCCTCTATTTTTTCTCTTGCCTGAAAAAGTGCGGAATAGGAAAAAAAAAGTGTGGAAAAAACAACCCCGAGTATCAAAACGGCAAGTACAATTTCAATTAAGGTAAACCCCTTTTTATCTAATTCAATCATCTGATTTTTCATAAAAAAAAGTTTCATATTTTTTCACGTTGTCAGAAATTGTCACAACAACTTTGTTGATCTTAATATTTTCAATATCTTCAGGAAGAAGGTCACTGTACCCGGAAATAAAAAGCTCTTCTTTATCAATCTGCCATGTGAAGTTCCTGAATTCACCCTCAAACTTTCCGTTAGTACCCATTGTCGAGGCTTTTCCTGTTTTAAGTTCAGTAACAATTTTCTGTGCCAGAAAAGGAGCCTTCATGTCAAAATCTGAACTTGAAATCATCATAAGAGACTGGGCGTAAAGTCTGAAAACGGCTGTGAGTATAAGGGCTAGCACACTTAGAGCCACCATTACTTCAAGAAAAGTAAAACCTTTTAAATCATCTTTTAAAATCATGAGAAGCCGTCTTCAAAAAAATGAGGTTTGTCATATACTGCCGGTTCAGTTAAAAAAGGATGAACAGCTATGGAAAAGATTTTATCGTCTTTTCTGTTTTTCAGAATAACTATGAAGGGGTCATTGTATCCTTTGGAATAAAATCTGATATAAGTTTTTTTTGTTGTGGAATAGTCTGATGTCCCGGTCTGCACACCCGATATATCTATATCTTTCCCAAGATTTTTTTTATCAGGTTCATTATCTTTTTCAGGTTCAATCCATAAACTGTCTGAATCAGGATCAATAACAAGAAGAAAATCCTTTGTTTTTTTCAGTGAAGAAATTTTAAGTTCACGGATAAAACCGTTAAAAAGTCTTACTCCTTTTTTTGATTTGTCAGCTGTCAGAAAACTGTCCAGCCTTGGAACAGCAAACCCGAACATAATGGAAATTATCACCATGACAAGTATAATCTCCATAAGTGTGAATCCGCTTTCCCTTTTTTTCATGAATCAGTCAATTTCCCATGAATTTATATCTTTATTTTCATTTTCTCCGCCGGGCATGCCGTCTGCTCCGTATGAAATAAGATCATAATCTCCGTTAAGACCCGGAGAAAGATAAATATATTCATTTCCCCATGGATCTTTGGGTATGGTTCTTTTATCCAGATACCCGCCTTCACGCCAGCTGCCGGTATTTCCTGACTCAGGCCTGGTTACAAGAGCATTGAGTCCCTGCTCAGTTGTGGGATATTTTCCATTATCAAGTTTATATAACTTCAGAGCAGTTTCAAGACCCTGAATATCAACTTTTGCTTTAACTATTTTTGCATCATCTGTCCTTCCAACAAGCTTTGGAACTACGAAAGTTGCAAGTATGCCAAGAATTATAACAACAACCATCACTTCAATAAGAGTAAAGCCAGAGCTGTTTTTCAAACCTTTCATTAAAAGCCTCCAGTTTAATAAAAAAACTTTGTAAAAAAACTTGTCTGCAAAGGCATTAGAGCTGCATCAGCCTCCACTTGATTTGATTATTCAGACTTTTATCATTTTAATTTATAAAAATAAGGCAGGGTCTTTACAAAAACTTTTTAATTAACCTTTGAAATAAAGTTTAATATTGATTTAGACTGTTTTATATTTTAAACCAGTAAATTCTTAAATTAACCGGAGAAACAAAATGATTGAAAAAACACTTGGAATGATAAAACCGTATGCAGTTTAAAAAAATGCTGCAGTACAGATAATTTAAATGATCGAAAGTAAAAATATAAAAATAATG
>JBFWJK010000044.1:0-19053 GCA_050253255.1 Desulfobacteraceae bacterium
AATTTACCCGTTTATTATATTTATGTAACTTTGAATTTCTGTTGTCATTTCCTTGATTTTTTCTTTTTGTTCAGAACCTTTAATTTCTTCTCCTGAAATTTTATCAAGAGCATTTTTAAGATTAATCTTAGACATTGATTCAGGAAGAATGATTTCGCCTCTTTTGTGCATTCTTGAAGCCATTGACTGAATCTTTTTAAGAGCATCTTTAAATTCAATATCTTCTGCAGGATATCTGAGGAAAAAGTTTAAAACAACTCTTAATGCTTCAAAATAGGGTGTAAGAAATCCTGCAAAGGACTTCAGTTTTTTGTACCCTAGTGCTGTTATGTTGTAAGTGTCCGGAAGAGTCTGATGGGGTACAAGTATTGCATCGTCAATAAAGCTTTTTATAATTTTTCTTACAATAAAGTCAGGTGAGTTTGTCTGATCCGGAATAAATTCCTTTTCAAAAAGTTTTTGAAATTTTGCATATCCCACATGAAGCGATGAGGTTGAAAACTGAAAGGCTTCAAGCTCCATAATCGACATGGCAGTATATGCGGCCGGTATAAAAAAAGAAATTGAATTGTTTTTATAATAATCAAGTATTGAACGCTTGCTTTCAGGAAGAATAAACTCATTTAATTCCTCTTTTTCTGATGTTTCAATAAATCCCCTTGCTTTGAATGTTTCAATAACAATATTTACCGAAACCTCAGGATTTACGAGCAGAGTGTCTGAAAGAACTGCATTGGTGTTTGTAAGATAAGTAAGAAATGTTTTTACAATTTCTCTTATTTTATCCCCTGTAATTGTATGCTGTCTGTTGTTCAGAAAAGCTGCAGCAACAACTGAATATGGCGTTGCAACAGAAACTTTGCCGATTTTGTCAATTATATCAAGGCCTATGTTCTGGATAAATTCCTTTTTTGATTCAGGAGTTTTTTCACAGCCGGAATTTTCAAGAAGATTTTTAAGCGAGAGAGGCTCATTGAAGTTTACATAAACCTTTCCGTATTTCTTGTTCAGGAATTTTCTTGCCTTTAAAAGTCCTTTCATATTTTCCGGAGTTTTTTCTCCGCCGCTCAATTCCTTTAAGTATGATTTTTCTTCAAGAACCCTGTCATATCCAATGTAAATAGGAACAAGAATGAGATCTTCCTGTTCGCTTTCCATAAATGCGTCAATTATCTGGGTCAGAATGCCGTACTTTGGCCCGAGAAGCTTTCCTGTTCTGCTTCGTCCCCCTTCAATGAAAAATTCTATATTGAAGCCTTCGTTAATAAGCTTTTCAATATAGGCTGAAAAAATCAGGGAATAAAGCTTTGCACCCTTGAAGGTTCTTCTGATAAAAAATGCTCCGCCTCCTCTGAATATTGTTCCAAGAGGCCAGAAAGAAAGGTTTTTACCTGCTGCAATATGAGGGCAGGGCATCTGGTTGTGATGAAATATATATGAAAGTATAAGATAATCAAGGTGGCTCTTATGACAGGGAATAAGAACAAGAGGCCCTCTTTTTGCCATTTCTCTTACTTTTGAAAGTCCTTTTGTATCGATGTTCATGCCTTCAAATATATTTTTGAGCATCCAGTTTAAAACCATGTCATACATCTTGATCCAGTTCATGCTGTAGTTTGCCGCGATTTCATAAAGATATGATTCTGCCTGCTTCTGGACTTTAATAAGTTTTGTTTCTGTTTCCAGGCTGTGGTCATGTATTATCTTCTGAACCTTTGGGCTTGTAAGTATATTGTCTATCAGTTCTTCGCGTTTTTTCAAGGTAGGCCCGAGAATACTCTGCTTATGCCTTGAAAGGGCTGTCTGGATTTCTCTTCTCAGAATAACAGCCTGATCAGGAAGCGGTCTTGCGGCAAAATCGTTTCTTGACTGAAATTCCTTGAGATTGAGAGGCTTTGAATAAGATATAAAAGTATTTTTGCTCCCTCTGACAAGCTGGAATATTTTTCTTGTAATTCCAGGTTCAGCTTCAGTTCCGAAAACCATGTCAATAATGCTTGGGTTGGTTTTGGGAGGCCTCTGGCTGAAGAAAAGAAAGTGAGGAATTATAAGTATTGGCCTGTCTGTTTTTGTCTGCATATCAAGAAGAAAAACAAGAGGATCATGACTTTTTTTGACAAAATATTTGTAAATTCCTTCTGTTTCGGAAAGCGCAAGAAATCCTGCCTTGTCATGATTTAAAAGGAGATTTTCATATACGCTGTCCTTGTATGGCGAGGGAATTTTAAATTTTGTGAAAATATATCTGATGTTTGTATAAATAATTTTGAAAAACTTTGATACGGACTGGCTGAAAACAAAAGAATTTTCAAAGAAAATTTCAGGAGGGGTGATTCCCAGTTTTTCATGATTTACCTGTGAATAAAGAAATGCAAAATTGTTTTTCTTTTGTGATGTAAATATCAGTACAGGGTTTTCCTGTCTGTCTATGTAGTCAAGCTCCTTTGTGTCTGCATTGATTCCCCTGAAAAGGAATTTGAGCTTTAGTTTAGAAAATATGCTTTTTTTTGCCGGAAGATATGAAAAGAAATATATTTTATTATTTAAGTTTTTTGTTTTCACTGTTTTTCCTCTGATTTTTAATTAAACATCAAATTTGGTGCCAGTCAGGAGCTGGAGGCAGCTTCCGGACAAACTTTCAGTGATTGTCCGGGAACTGTTAAGTTGGATTTGCAAGATTAAAACTTTATGTTTTTTTATAAAAATTCAAATTTAATTTCCCTGAAACCAAGTTTCTTTTACCTGAATTAAGCTTAATTATATTTAAAAATATGAAACGCTCAATTCAGGTTTTATTTTACCTTTTAAAGAAAACTGCCTTTTTAAGGGCATTTAAATTTCTTAAATCTGGAATTAACAAAATCTCGGACTATATGCAATTTTAATTTAACCGTATTTGTCTGCCTGCTGTATATAAAAAAATGAATCTGAAATTATTATAGCTGTTTCACTGATGTGCCGGGCGGACTTTTTTCTCTTTTCAGACAGCGGCGCCAATATTTCGGCAGTTTGTGCATACTTTGTCTCAAAATATGGCTGAAGACGTGAAACAGGGGACTGGGAAGATTTAACCGATATAGGTATAAGTAATTCTTGTTCGGAAGTTAAAACTGATGTAGTATGTTTTCAAACTTTGTAAAAAATATTCTTGCCTGAACCAGTACTTTGTGATAGCGATTTTGTGATAAAAATCATTGTGCTTTTTATTTTGGTTCATTCAAAGAATAAAAAAGAAATTTTTTTAGAGAAAACTAAATTTTTATATCACAAGGAGGAAAGTTTCTTATGAAGACTCTTATTGGCGGTGCAGTTGCCGCAGTTCTTGGCGTAATCGGTCTTGCAGTTTGGTTTGGCGAATTCCTAAGCCTTCTGGCTGGTGCTATTCCTGCAATGCTTTTGCTTGGCGGCGGTCTTGCTCTTTATCTTGGTTTTGACGAACTTAAAGATACCTGGAAAGAAGAAGAAGGTGCAGATGCTTCAGCAAGTGATGAAGATCGTATTGCTGAACTTGAAAAAGAACTTGAAGAACTTAAGGCTAAAAATTAATCCGGCATAAGTTTTTTTAAATAGTTTTTTTGTTTAAGATGAAAAGGCGAAATATTAAGATTATTTTCGCCTTTTTGATTTTGGACTGATACAGATTTAATAAAGAAGAAAGTTTTTTATCTTTTTTTTGTAGATTTCAGTTTCCTCATTGTATTCTTCCTCGACTTTGTAAAGATTTTCGTCTCCGGTTATTTTTTCCCTCAGATTTTTACTCCCCAGAATAAGATCAAGAGGTTTTTTTTCATATTCAAATTCGTATGGAGGTTCGCTTAATTGAAAATCTTTTTCAAAAAGAACCGAAATCCCCTGAAGAATGCACAGGCTTAAAAAGTATGGCCTGTAAGCTTCTTTATCCGTTATATGTATCTGAAATCCCCTGCAGGGCTTTTCCATCCATTTGTTTGAGGTGGGCTGAAAAGTCACCTCCCTTAAATGAACTCCCTTGAGATCGTATTTTTTTAAAAGAAAATCCCTTAGTTTTGACGGTTCAATGTAGGGTGCCCCGAAAAATTCAAAAGGCTTTGCAGTCCCTCTTCCTTCGGAAACATTTGTTCCCTCGAATATAACCTGTCCGGGATACACATATGATGACGCTGGAACCGGAAGATTCGGTGAAGGGAGAATCCAGGGGAGACCGGTATCCTCAAAATACATTTCTCTTCTGAAGCCCTCCATTTTTATAACTTCAAGATCGGCATTTATTTTAAATTCTGAGTTTATAAAAAGAGCGAACTCTCCGCAGGTTAATCCGTGGCGCATGGGTATCGGGTATCTACCAACAAAGGATGAATACTCAGGTTCAAGAATATTGCCTTCAACCCTGCTTCCTGAAACAGGGTTTGGCCTGTCAAGTATAACAACTTTTACGTTGTTTTCGGATGCAGCCTCAAGACAGTATGAAATAGTATATATAAACGTATACACTCTTGTGCCCACATCCTGAATATCAATCAGCAGAACATCTGTGTCTTCAAACATTTCAGGATCAGGTCTGAGAGTTTTTCCGTAGAGACTGTAAACAGGAATCTTCAGCTCAGGGTCGGTAAAGCTGTCGGATAATTTCATATTGTCCTGTTTTTCTGCAAAAAAACCGTGCTGAGGTGAAAAAAGAGATTTCAGGTTTGAGCCGAAAATATCTGATGTGATTTTTTTTGCATGAACGAAATTTCTGTCTATGGAAGCAGGGTTTGCAAGAAGTCCTGCTTTTTTTGTCTTAAGATGACTGTTTTTATATTTTAAAACTTCAAGTCCTGTTTTTACTGACATTATCGGTTCCTTAAATTTTTATTTTCAATGAATTCGGAGAAACTTTTTTTATCCGTGCAGTATTCATGATTTGTTTCCACTGTGTCAAGCTCGCTTCTTATCAGGTGAGAAGGTATTGCGTAGCTTATATTGGTCGGTATTGTATAGGAAAGGTTGTTTGCGGAATAGGAGGTGTCGGTAAGAATTGAAAATAAAATTCCTCTTACCTTGCCTGTTTCGGTTGAAAAAACAGGAGAACCGCTTGCTCCTCCGTGGGTCATTACATTGACTGCAAAAGCATCCGGTTTTTTTCTGGGATAGGGGAGTATCGCGCTTATTATTCCCCTCTGCAGAGTGGGAGATATCTGGAAAAGTCCTCCTGGCCCCATCAAAGCGTATCGTCCCATGGGAAAACCCGATGTGGCGACTTCATAGCCTTCCTGGAGAATGCTGTCTTCAGGTTCAAGCTCAAGAAATGGATTATTCTTTACATTGACCTCGACAAAGGCAAGATCTGGTCTTTTATAACTGCTGTTTTCCCTTTTGGAAAAACGGATTGTCTTTTTTACATCAAAAATTATGTCTATGATCGAATTCTCAGTTTTGAAGTAAAGTACTGCACATACTTCAGAGTCGTATGCAGAGCTGTTTAAAGACTCATGACTGTTTAACATTTCAAACGATTTTGCCACATGGTCGTTTGTAGCTATAAGACCCTTGTCGTTTATGAAAAAACCAGTCCCAAGAATTGGAGGGAATTTCGGTTTTTTACTGTCAGGCAGAAAAGAAAATTTCGGAATAAATGCAACAATCGATTTCTTTATTTCAGGGTATACTTTCACAAGATTCATAATTTTGTCCGGTGTTATCATCTGGTTTTTAGAAAGTCTGTTCAACTTAGCATTTAAGGGCTGTTTAGGCAAAAAAAAGAAAATTAAATTTTTAAATTTGCTATAATAATCAGTGTTTGATACAAAAAATACATTTACCCCTGATGAGCGTCAGATTTTGTATGGATTTACGTTTTTTCAGAACAGATGGTGTTTTTAAGTTTCGGAATTAAAATTCATCCCGGCCTTACAGCCGGAGTGACAGTTGCAAAACCGTTTCAAAATATAAAATAAGGCTTATGCCTGTAACTTTAATTATAATTTAAAGGAGTTTCCCATGGCTTACGAAAATATTATTCTGGAAGTTGAAAAAGGGATTGCCAAAATTACCTTTAACAGACCAAAGGCTTTGAATGCACTTAATCAGGCGCTTTTGACAGAATTTGACAAGGCTCTTGATGAAGTTGAGCTTAATGAAGATGTAAAGGTTCTTGTTCTTACAGGGTCAGGAGACAAGGCTTTTGTCGCAGGAGCAGATATTACAGAAATAAATAAGCTGAATGCACTTGAAGCAAAGTTTTTCTGCAAGCAGGGTCACGATGTAATGGCAAGACTTCAGGATCTTTCAATTCCTGTAATTGCGGCAGTAAACGGTTTTGCCCTTGGCGGCGGTAGTGAAATGGCCTTAAGCTGTGATTTTATTTATGCTTCAGACACTGCAAAATTCGGACTTCCGGAAATTACCCTTGGAATTATTCCCGGATTTGGCGGAACCCAGAGACTTCCAAGACTTATTGGAAAAAATCTTGCCAAGGAAATGATATTTACAGGTAAAATGCTTTCAGCTGAAGAAGCAAAGTCAATAGGCATGGTTAACCAGGTTCTTCCTCTTGCCGAGCTTATGGATTCAGTAATGAAGGTTGCTTCATCCATAGCCAAGAAAGGGAGAGTTTCACTCAGAGCCGCAAAACATGCAGTCAATACAGGCATGGATGTTGATCTTGCCACAGGCTGTAAAATTGAAATTGATTCTTTTGCACTTTGTATGGACAGCGAAGACGCAAAAGAAGGAACATCGGCATTTATGGAAAAAAGAAAACCGGAGTTCAAAGGAACAATCAAGGGCTGATAAGCTTTTAATCCCTTAAATGAATTTAAAGCCGCAGTTTAAAATCTGCGGCTTTTTTTGTTTAAAAAGTCATTTTCTTTTTCATTGTCTATGTTTTTAAAATTTTTCCTTGAAAAAAATGTGAATATTGGTCAGTTTGTTTTTTGTAAATAAAAAAGGTGATAAAATACTGCCTTTAAAGCGGTTTTTTTCATTTTTTATTATTATTGCGCTTTTTGCTTGTCATTGCTATAAATCCAGAAATCAAGGTTGATTTGAGAAATTAGGCCTATATAAGAAAGGTTTTGAAAATGATTTACAACATGGAATTTGAAACCCTTCCAAGGGAAGCCATAGAAGCGGTTCAGCTAAAAAGACTTCAGGCTGTTGTGGAAAGGGTATATGCAACTGTTCCTTTTTACAGGAATAAATTCAGGGAAGCCGGTGTTCTTCCGGAAAACATAAAAAAACTTGATGACATAAAAAGACTTCCATTCCTTACCAAACAGGATTTGAGAGATAATTATCCCTACGGCCTTTTTGCTGTACCCATGGATCAGGTGGTAAGAATACACGCATCTTCAGGTACAACTGGAAAACCTACGGTTGTTGGATACACAAAAAGGGACATAGAAACCTGGGCAGAAATGATGGCAAGAGCACTTTCGGCCGGCGGGGCATCCAGGGGAGATATTATTCACAACGCCTATGGGTACGGCCTTTTTACAGGAGGCCTTGGAGTTCACTACGGAGCTGAAAAACTTGGTGCGTCGGTTATTCCTGTTTCAGGAGGAAATACACAGAGACAGATAACTATAATGAAGGATTTCAAGCCTACAATCCTTACTGCAACTCCTTCGTACACCCTTCATCTTGCAGACGTTGCAAAGGAAATGGGAGTCGATTTCAGAACTCTTGATTTCAAGTCGGGTATTTTTGGTGCAGAACCGTGGTCAAACAAGATGAGGGAACAGCTCGAAGACGAGCTTGGCCTTAAGGCTGTTGATATTTACGGATTGAGTGAAGTAATGGGGCCCGGCGTTGCCATTGAATGTGTTGAGGTAAGAAACGGTCTTCATATTTTTGAAGATCACTTTATTCCTGAAATAATAAATCCTGATACAGGTGATGTTCTTCCTCTCGGAGAAACCGGAGAGCTTGTTTTCACATCGATAACAAAAGAAGCTTTCCCTGTTATAAGGTACAGAACAAGAGACATAACCCGCTTTATTCCTGAAACATGCAGATGCGGACGCACTCATATAAGAATGGAAAAGGTAAGCGGAAGAACAGATGACATGCTTATAATCAGAGGCGTGAACGTATTTCCTTCTCAGATTGAATCTGTACTCATGGGAATTGAGGGTGTGGAACCACATTATCAGCTTGAAGTTGACAGAAAAGACTCCCTTGATATTTTAAGTGTAAAGGTTGAAGTCAACGAAGGTATTTTTTCAGATGAGGTAAAGGTTTTACAGAGCCTTGAGAAGAAAATATCCCATAATGTCAAGGAAACCCTTGGAGTTTCAGTAAAAGTTATGCTTGTTGAGCCAAAATCGATCCAGAGAAGCGAAGGCAAGGCTGTAAGGGTTATTGACAGAAGGAAAATTTAAAATCAGCTTTTTTAAAAATACACATAGATGCGGGAGATGAATATGAAAGTAGAACAGCTGTCCATTTTTCTTGAGAACAAAATAGGAAGACTTGCTGAGGTTTCAAAAATTCTTGCAGATGCCAATATAAATATCAGGGCTCTTTCAATAGCAGATACTGCAGATTTCGGTGTTTTGAGAATGCTTGTGGACAATGTGGAAAAAGCCAAGAACACACTGAGGGATAAAGGCTTCACTGTCGGAGAAACCGAGGTTCTCGGAGTGGAAGTTCCTGATGAGCCGGGCGGTTTGTACAAGATTCTTCAAAATCTTGAAAAAGAAGACATTAATGTTGAATATATGTATGCATTTGTTCATCAGAGTAAAGACAACGCAGTAATGATTTTCAGATTCGACAATCTGGACAGGGCCATTGAGGTTCTTACTGAAAAAGGTTTTACAGTAATTCCAGGTTCCAGACTTTACAATATGTAGCATAGATGGACAGGAACTTTGAATTTGAAAGATATATCCTGAAAGGGCTCAGAGAAGAATGGATTACTGCAGCCGGTTTTTACGGCGCTGATTCAAACTCAGGGTTTAAATGTCCTGTTTTTTCACTGAATGATTCCAGATCATTTCTTGGGTCGTGGAATCATTCAAAATATGAAATTTCCATTCAAAAGGATTTTGCATTCAGGGAATCATGGGAAAAAGTCCGTCATGTTCTAAAGCATGAAATGGCACATCAGTATGCTGATACTGTTCTTAAGGCTCAGAATGAAACCCCTCACGGAAAATCATTTAAAAAAGCCTGCGAAATTTTAAGGATTCCAAAAAATGCGGGCTTTGACCTTTTAAATGATAAAACTGAATTTTTAAACTCAACCTCTCATGTTTCTAAAATCAGAAAGCTTTTTTCCCTTTCAGGCAGCTCCAATCCTAATGAAGCGGAGCTTGCTATGAAAAAAGCCCATGAATTAATGGAAAAGTACAATTTTGATAAAAATGATATAAAATCAGAAGAATATTTTTCTGTTTTTTTAGGAAAGCCGGCATTAAGACATTTCAAGGAGTCTTTTTACATGGCAGGGCTTCTTTCGAAGTTCTATTTTGTTTATCCGGTCTGGGTTCCGTGTTTTGTAAGGGAAAAAGGGAAGTCAGGCAAGGTTCTTGAAATTTCCGGCAAAAGTTCAAATGTTGAAATTGCATCCTATGTCTATGATTATGTAAATTCTTATATCGAAAGAGTCTGGATGGAATTCAACACTGCAAAAAGGCTTAACAGGTACAGGAAATCAGATTTTGCAGTAGGAATAATTCACGGTTTTTCACAAAAGCTTGAAAAAAATCTTGCTCCCGGAGTTAAGCGTCAGAAATCGACTCTTCCTGTTGCAGTTATCTCTGACCCTGAGTTAAAAGAATATATTTCGTGGTATTATCCCGGTTTAAGTTCCAGGTCGAAAAAAGGAACAATTACAAAAGATGTTTATGAAAAAGGTCTGGAAAAAGGAAAAGAGCTGAGAATTTCGAAGGGAGTTTCCCGGAAAGACTCATCGGGAAAACCATTTCTTCTGAAATAGACCCGTTCAGTTTAAAAGAATATGTCCAAAAATGTTTTCACCCGGACATATTCTTTCATATGTACCTACCAGCCTCCTGTCAGATGAAGATGAAGATGGAAAACTTCCTGTCCTCCTCCTTTTTCCACATTGAACTGGAGCTTGTATCCGCTTTTATCCACAGAAAGAAGTTTTGCGGCCTGCTTTGCAGTAAAGATCATTTCGGAAACTATATCTTTGTTTTCACTTTTAAGGTCATTAATGCTTCTGATATGCTGTTTTGGCACAATGAGCAGATGAACAGGAGCCTTTGGATTTATATCTTTAAACACAACTATGTTTTCATTTTCCATGACAAACTCTGTATCAAACTCTTTGTTTGCAATTTTGCAGAAAATACAGTCTTCCATTATTTGTGCCCTTATTTTTGGGTTTAACTTAAACTGCCAGTTTTAAAATATCTTCAATAACTTCCTTTGTATAACCCTTAAGTCCCCATCTTAAAGCGAGAGCCTCGGCATTTTCAGCTATTTTTTCAATGTCGGTTTCTGGAATTGAAGCTTCTGAAAGTCTGACAGGTGCTCCCGCTTTTTTAAACCAGGTTTCAAAAGCTGCAACTGCTGCTTTTGCCTGTGCTTTTTTATCAGGACCTTTGAATTCAAAAATGTTTTTTGCAAGCTTTGCAAATTTATCCGCTGATTTGTTTACTTTGTATTTCATCCATGCAGGGCCGACAATTGCAAGTCCTGCTCCGTGCGCAATATCATAAATTGCGCTCAGTGAATGTTCAATCATGTGCATGGGAAAAGTTTTAGGGCCTGCTCCTGATGCTGTAAGCCCGTTGAGAGCGAGGGTAGAGGCCCACATCATGTTTGCCCTTGCATCGTAATCTGTGGGGTCCCTGAATATTTTTTCAGCGGAATCAATTGTTGTTTTTATGATTGCCTCGATTATTGAGTCGGTAATCATTATGTTTTTATCTTCTGCATTGAGATATGTTTCAAGAACATGAATTATTGTGTCTATTGCACCGTTTGCAGTCTGGTTTCCGGGGACTGTAAATGTGTTTACAGGATCAAGTATTGAAACTCTTGGGTACAAAAGCGGAGATACGCAATTGTATTTCTGAAGGGTTTCTTCATTTGTTATTACAGAAGTGGGGTTCATTTCAGAGGCAGTGGCTGCAAGAGTCAGTACCGTTGCAACGGGATAAGCTTCTTTTACTGTTTCTTCACCTATATAAAATTTCCATGGATCAAAATCAGTTTTTGCAGCGGCTGCAACAGCCTTTGCAGTATCAATTACACTTCCACCGCCTACTGCAAGAACTGCATCGAGCTTCTCTTTTCTGAACAGATCGGCAGCTTCTCTGACAAAGCTTATGACAGGGTTTGGCTTTACTCCTCCCTTTTCGACAAATTTAACGCCCGCTTTTTCAAGGGATTGTACAACCTTGTCGTAAATACCGTTATTTTTAATACTTTCTTTCCCATAGATCAGGAGTACTTTTTTTGCAAAAGAAGAAACCTCCTGTCCAACCTGGTCTGTTGTGTCTTTTCCAAAAACTATTTTTGTCGGATTATAAAAAACAAAAGGCTGCATATCTGACCTCACTATCCTTTTTTTTCAGGTTCATCTGTTTCATAAAAAACAGCTCTTGCACCTGTTTCTCTTATATATTTTTTTATTCCGTCCAGAATACCGTCACAAAGTCTGTCCTGGTATTCATCTGTCATAAGTCTTTTACATTCCCTTGGGTTGCTTATAAAAGAAGCTTCAATTAAAACAGCAGGCATTCTTGCTCCGAGAAGAACATAAAAAGGAGCCTGTTTTACGCCTCTGTCCTTTATATGGGAATATTTTGATTTAAGTGAACCTACCATTGAATTCTGGATATGGGTTGCAAGTCTGCTTGATTCATTTATTTTTGCGTCTCTCATGAGATCGTTCAAAATAGTCTGAAGGTCGCTTATGTTTTTTGTTGAAGTTGCGTTTTCCCTTGCTGCAACAGATATAGAGTCTTCATCAGTTGCAAGGTTTAAAAAATATGTTTCAATACCGTATGCATTTTTATTTCTGGCTGCGTTTGTATGTATGGAAATAAAAAGATCAGCCCTGTTTTTGTTGGCTATTTCAGTTCTCTGTTCAAGGGTGAGATATTTGTCTCCGTCCCTTGTGAGAACAACTTCGTATCCAAGTTCTTTTTTAATTTTGGCTGCAAGTTTTTTTGAAATATCAATTACAGCTTTTTTTTCATGAGAACCCTTGTAATATCCTGGTGCTCCGTAGTCTTTTCCTCCATGTCCGGGATCGATTACGATTTTATTGACTCCAAGGGCAAGCTGTTTGATGAGAGATCCTGCATCAGCTTTTTTAGATGCCGTATTTTCAAGATGTTTTGAAACTACAGGATGATTTTTTATATCCTCATGTGTATCAGAAGGCTCACCCCACACATCGATAACGGTTCTGTAAGGTTTGAAAAGGGAAAATACCTTGAAATCCTTTGCTTTTGATTTGAGGTCCACAACAATTCTTACAGTTTCACTGTCATACTGACCGATTCTTATGTTTTCAACCTGGGGGTCAGAAACCTGAATCTTGTCTGTTTTGTGTGCCAGCTGGGCATTTTTAAAGTCTATATAAATTCTTGGAGGCTTTTCATGCTTTCCGTCTTTGTTAAGGTCATTGAATGAGTACTTTATTTCATCATCTGTATCCACAACTATTCTTGTTCTGTTGTTGTGTGTGTGAAATCTTATTTCATTTATTGCAATGTTTTTGCCTGAGTCAGGTTTGCTCTGTGTAAGATCTGATTCTGAAATAACTGTTTTTTCAGAAAAAAGAACTTCAGCATTTGGTGGAATCTGCGGCTTTTTTACTGCGGGTTCCTTTGATTTTATAATCTCTTTTACAGGATCGATTTCTTCAGCTTTATAGGATGAATATGAAAGCTTTTTTCTGTTTTCCTTGATCTGCTGAAGGGCTTTGTATTTGTATCTGCTTCCGGGATACCTTTTTATGAGGCTGTCCATAATGTCAAGGCCCTGAATAATATCCTTCTTTAAAAAAGATACTTCAGCCATTTCAAGATACAAAAGTCCGTGATGATACATTGCTGCCGGAGCCCATGGATCTGAGGGATCTGTTTTATAGGCTTTTTCAAACATTGTAATACAGTCTGTCCAGTTTGATCTGTATTTTTTTTTGGAGCTTTTCTTGAGGTTTCTGTATTCTGTTTCAGCTTTAAAATACTGATGTTTAACGCTTATTGCCTCTGCATAATCACTTGAGACAATAAGTGCAATCAAGGTAAAAAAAACAAGTGTTTTAAAAAATAAAGCTTTTTTCATAGTTTCATAAAATCTTTTTTGCCTCGTCTATGAGAGAATTGAGGCAGTTCAGTGCTTCGACAGGAGTCATCTCGTTTATATTGAGGCTTGCCAGGGCCTGAGTGAATTTTTTTTCAGGAGAAGGGAAAAATTCCATCTGAAAAGTTTTCTCCTTCATTTTCTTAATTTTTTCGTTTGAAAGAATATGCTCACCTGATTCAAGCCTTTTAAGAAGGATTTTAGCTCTTTCTATAACATTTACGGGGATTCCTGCAAGACCTGCAACCTGAATTCCGTAACTTTTGCTTGCTCCTCCTTCTGCCATTTTTCTTAAAAAAGAAATTTTTCCGTCAGCTTCACTAACAGAGATATTAAAATTTTTTACTTTTGGCAAAGTTTTTTCAAGTTCAGTGAGTTCATGGTAATGGGTTGCAAACAGTGTTTTTGCTCCCTTACCCCTTAAATTATGGAGTTCTTCGGCTACGGCCCAGGCTATGCTTATTCCGTCAAAAGTGCTTGTTCCTCTTCCGATTTCATCCATTACAACCAGAGAGTCCTTTGTGGCGTTATTTAAAATGTTTGCAGCCTCTTCCATTTCGACCATAAAAGTGGACTGGCCTCCGGCAAGATTGTCAGATGCCCCGACTCTTGTAAAAATTCTGTCAGTGATTGAAATATCCGCATACTCAGCAGGAACATAGGAACCTGTCTGGGCAAGGAGTACAATCAATGCGGTCTGTCTGAGAATAGTTGACTTACCTGCCATATTGGGGCCTGTAATTATAAGAAGCTGGCTCTCGTCATTGTCGAGGTAGATGTCATTCGGGACAAATCTTTCGTTTTCAAGCATTGTTTCCACTACAGGATGTCTTCCGCCCTTGATGTAGATCATATTTTTATCATTGATTTTCGGACGGCAGTACCCCTTTTGAAGAGCGAGTTCTGCAAATGAACAGAAAACATCAAGCATGGCAACAAAAGAAGCTGTATTCTGGAGAATTTTTCTTTTTTCTGCAATTGAATTTCTTAAATCCAGAAAAAGTTCATATTCAAGCCTTGTTCTTTTTTCCTGGGCTGAAAAAACATTTTCCTCATATTCCTTGAGCTTTTCGGTTATATATCTTTCAGAGTTTACAAGGGTCTGTTTTCTTATAAAGGTTTCAGGTACTTTTGGTGTCTGTGATTTGGGTATATCTATGAAGTAGCCGAAAATTTTGTTGAATTTAAGCTTTAAAGATGAAATCCCGGTTTCTTTTTTCAGCGATGCTTCATATTCTGCAAGCCAGGTTTTTCCTTCGGTTGTAAGTACTATCAGTCTGTCAAGTTCGTCGTTGAAACCTTTTTTAAAGATATTTCCTTCACTTACAGCCTGTGGTGCATCTTCTGAAACTGACTTGTCTATTAAATCTCCAATCTGGGCAAGTTCCTTTGGGTCTTCAGGAAATTTGAGAAGAGGGGATTTAAAGTTTTTAAGGAGTTTACCTATTTCAGGAACTGTTTCCATTGAATTTCTCAAAAGAAGAAGTTCCCTGGGCCCTGCTGTTCCCATTGATATTTTTGTTGTGAGTCTTTCAATATCATAAATGCTTTTAAGCAGACTTTTCAAATCGTCTTTTATGAGTCTTTCATGAATAAGCTCAGTTACTGCATCATGTCGTTTTATTATGTCTTCCGGGTCTGTAAGAGGATAGAGTATGAAATTTTTGAGCAGTCTTGCACCCATTGCAGTCACTGTATAATCGATTGTGTTGAGAAGACTCCCTTTTCTCGATTTTTCCTTCATTGACTGAATAAGTTCAAGGTTTACAGATGTTATGGAGTCAAGAACCAGATGTTTTTCAAGATTGTAGCCTGTAATGGATTTAAGGTGATCCGGTTTTTTTTTCTGGGTGTCGTTGATATAGAAAAGAATTGCACCTGCAGACATGACTCCTGCACTCATTTTGCTGCACCCGAGGCCTCTAAGACTTTTAATGGAAAACTGGTCAAGTATTTTATCCCTGGTCAGATCAAAATCAAAGTATGATGCAGGAAGAAGAGTGAACACCCTGTCTGAAAAAAAGGATTTGAGTTTTTTAACGGCATCGGAAGTGTCTTCTTCGGAAACAATAATTTCCCCGGGGTTTATTCTGTTTATTTCATCTTTTAAAACATTGAAGTTTTTTGTTTCAGTGACTTTGAAATCACCTGTTGAAATATCAACATGTGAAAGACCTGCTGTATTTTCTGAAAATGAAACTGAAACAATGAAATTGTTTTCTTTTTCATCGAGAAAGTTTGAATCAGCAATCATTCCCGGAGTTATTAATCTTACGACCTCTCTTTTTACAAGGCCTTTTGCAAGGGCAGGATCTTCTGTCTGCTCGCAGATTGCAACTTTCTGTTCTTTCTCTATAAGTCTTGCAAGATAAAAGTCGGCCGATTTAACTGGAATTCCGCACATGGGGATCTGGTCGGGAGAATTTTTATTTCTTGATGTAAGAGCAATTTCAAGTATTTGAGCCGCTTTGACGGCATCATCATAAAACATTTCATAGAAATCCCCCATTCTGTAGAAAAGAATACAGTCGGGATATTCCTTTTTTATATCCATGTACTGGGCCATCATTGGTGTTAGGCCTGGTTCAGAAGTCATGCTTTTTCAACCCTGTAAAATGAAAAAACCCGGAGTACATGATCACGAATGCAGCCGGGTTAAGGTTTTTGTTTCAACTGAATAATTATTCGTTTTTTTCTTGAGAATCAATGCTTTCAATTGTCTGCTCAGTCTGTTCTGTTTCTTCATCAGCAAGACCGGTTTCAGCGGGAGGTCTGTTTTTTGCGTTTACCAGGCCGCTTGCCTTGATTTTTTCAACTTCCTTTTTAAGTTCCTGAACTGTTTCCCTGTAGTTTTCTATGGTCTGGTTCTGCATTTTGATTTTTCTCTGGGCCTTGAATCTGAAGGCAAGGCTTGAAAAATAAGATATAAGAAAACCAAGGGTGAAACATATAATCCAGTATAATCCGTTGGCTGTCTGCGGAAGACTGAATTCTTTAAAATAAAAATTTAAATCAAGTCCGTTTTTCTGGACAAAATATTCCTGATTCTGCCATGCAGCAAGAAAAATAAACATCAGAACAACCAATGCAGCTGTGATTTTAAATTTTTTCATAGATAATTTCTCCGTTATTATTTGAGGCTGTACAAAAAATTTTAAATTTCAGTCAATTGCTGAGTAAAATATTTTATTTATTAAATTTTTTATTTCAAAAATAATGAAAAGCCTGATTCTTGTTCAAGTATACCTTAAGACTGAATTTTTACTTGTTTTGAGCCCAGATATCAACCTTTTTCTCAAATCCTTACAAGTTCAATACTTCCTGCGGCACCGGTGCTGTTTCCCTTGATTATTACCAGAGCGTCAATTTCTTTTTTTGAAATACCCAGTTCAACAGTTTTTTTTATGTCTTCATCGGTTTTGACCATATTGCACAGTGCTGTTGCAAAGGCATCGGCTGTGTATGCGTCCCTTGAAACAACTGTAACGGCATCGGCCTTTCCAAAACTCAGTGAATGCCCGAAAGTTCCCGACGAAGTGCATATCGAGGCGGGCGTATCGTAAAAAAGTTTTATGCCTATTTTATTTGAAAAAGGAGATTTTTCACCGGCATAAATTGCAGATATAAATTCATGGCTGGTTTTAAAAAAAATATCGCCTCCATTTTCAATTATAACTTCATCGCAGAAATTCAGAAGGAAACTCCCTGTTTCCTGGGAAAGCGCACCGGCAACTGCTGCCATAGGACCTGTACCGGCTTTTTTTGCGGCTTTTATCATATTCTGTATCACAGAATCTGACTTTGGATCATCAGGGTATGGAACAAGCGTTGTCTTAAATTCAGGATTTTTTCTTATGTAGTTTTTTATTATATCCCGGGTTTGAATAACAATTTTTTCTGCTTTTTTTTCAAGGCCTTTTTCAGATACCTGAATATGAAGATCTGTTTCGTCAATTGAAATCTGAAAAGAAAAGAGATGTTTTCTGGTTATCAGCTGTCTGTAGGAGTCACGGTTGGAATAAACACTGTTCATTGTAATCCCCAAAATAAAAAAGGGTCAGAAAAAATCTGACCCGTTATTTGTTTTTTGGTAGCGGGGGGCGGATTCGAACCACCGGCCTTCGGGTTATGAGCCCGACGAGCTACCAGACTGCTCCACCCCGCATCAGGAATGTTTGCTTTATATAAGGGTTTTGCTTTTGTGTCAAATTATTTATTTCAAAAAATTAAGTATTTTTTCCTTGAATTCGTTAACTGTCTGATCTTTTGGCTTATTTATTGCTAATTTTTTATTTCTGCCGGTTTCCCCTGAAATTATTGAAATGGATGTTTTCGGAATCTTAAGTGATTTGGACAGAAATTTTATGCACTCTTTGTTTGCGGCTCCGTCAACTGGAGGAGCCTTTATCTTTACTTTGAAGGCATTGTTGAAAATGCCCAGAGCCTGGTTTCTGGAAGCTTTGGGCTGAACATAAATATTGAGTATGAAACTGTCTTCCTTTATGCTTAATGGCAGTTCTTCCATATCCGGTCAATCAAGAAAGGAAGTTATGAATTTTTTCAGATCATCATAGTTTTTTGCAACGGGAATCTGAGGAAACTCCTTTACAACCTTTTCAGGAGGATTGAAAAAACATGATGAATCAGAGGCAAGAAGCATTCCGGTGTCGTTATATGAATCTCCGAATGAAAATACTTCGTAGTTCAGGCTTTTAAACGCATTTACAGCTTTGGTCTTCTGGTCATTCTGTCTGAGGATATAATCTGTTATTTTCCCTGAGTCATCAGTCTGAAGACTGTGGCAAAGAAGTGTGGGGAAACCGAGTTTTTCCATCAGAGGCTTTGCAAATTCCTCAAAGGTATCGGAAAGAACAATAAAAGGAGCTCTCTCCTTTATCCATTCTATTGCTTCCTTTGCACCCGGAAGAGGGTCTATTCCTGATATTACATTTTTAATGTCATTGAGTCTTAATCCTTCTCTGTCAAGAATTTTCAGCCGATAAGTCATAAGTTCGTCGTAGTCTGAAATATCTCTGGTTGTGAGCTTTAAATCCTCAATGCCAGTTTTTTCAGCAACATTGATCCATATTTCTGGAACAAAAACACCTTCAAGATCAGAACAAACAAGTTTCATTTTATTCTCCCGGATTAGAATTCGTCTTCTATTCTTATAATTACAGGTTTTTCAAGGATGTCATCCAGTTCGCCTATTCCTCTTACCGCTTCCTGAATGTCAGATTCCTTTGCTTTGTGGGTTATCATGACAATTGGAACCCCGGTTGTTTCTTCTTCTCTTCCTTTCTGATGCACGCTTCTTATGCTTATGCCGAAACTTCCGAGAATTCCTGCAACTTTAGAAAGAACTCCGGGAGAATCCTTGGCTGTAAGTCTCATATAATATTTACATGTTATTTCAGAAATTTTTACAACAGGGATTTCTTTCAGTTTTTCAGGCAGAAATGAAAGAGATGGAATTCTCGAGGAAATGCCTGAACAGATATTTCTTGCTATGTCGCAGATATCCGAGACAACTGCACTTGCGGTCGGCATCATTCCGGCTCCTATACCGTTCAGTACAATTTCACCGGAAGCATCGCCGTGAATGCTTATTGCATTCAAAGAGCCGTCAATTTTAGCAAGTATGTGATCATAGGGTATCATTGTGGGGTGAACCCTTGCTTCAAAACTTTTTCCGTGATTTTTAGAAATTGCCATCAGCTTGATTCTGTATCCGAAGTCTCTTGCATTTTCTATGTCTTCTGAAGAAATTCCTGTAATCCCCTCAATATATATGTCTGA
>JBFWJK010000045.1:0-19033 GCA_050253255.1 Desulfobacteraceae bacterium
AGCAACAATGCCTTTACTCCATACATTTTTTAATCAGAAATTTTAAAAAATGATAATTCATGTATTTGTCTTGATGATTTTTTTGAAGTCAGCTTCAAGACGGATATTGAAATAAAAAAAGCAGAGTCGATTAAAGAGAAGCTAAGCCCTTTATACAATATATTTCTCAATCATGAAGTTTTAAATCAGGTGCTTATAAATACAAATATTCCCGAAATAACAAGGGGAGAAAAACCGGTTTTTTCAGGAGTAATTCTTTACGGTGAAGGAGGTACCGGGAAAACTTCTCTTCAGAAAGCGATCGGTGAGGTATATAAAAACTGCGGAGCAATAGCCGAAGAGCTTAATGTAGCCTCCATGTCTGAAAAATATATCGGATCTCTTGGAAACAATCTCGATAAAAAGATCGGCGAAATAAACAAGATGTCTGAAAAAATGAATGTTCCTGCATTTATATTTCTTGATGAGGCAACATCACTTGTAATGAGCAGGGAAACTCACAATTCATCAGGAGCCGACTACTATCAGGAGGCAGTGGATGTATTGAAAAAATATATTTCAAACTATCCGAATCTTGTTTTTTCAATAACAACAAATGCAATGCCAGATATTTATGACGATACTCTTGTAAGAGAAGGAAGGCTTCTTCCGGTTCTTATTCCTCTTCCGGGAAAAGAGGAAAAAACAAAAATGTGGGAATTTTTTCTTGATAAATATGAAATCATTAAAGGTCTGGACAAAGCAAAGTACGAAGAGCTTGCAGAGCTTTCATCAGAAGAAAAAGGTTCTTTTATAAGCGAATTTTCCAAAGGTTATATTCCCTGCAAAAAACTTGAGGAAGAGACAAGGCTTTCTGATACAAGTTCGATTCTTGACTCTCTTTCCATGGGAGTTTATGCAAGTCTTGAAAAGGTAAAGGGGAAAATAGACTTTAATGTTATTTTTTCCGATCTTGAAAAGGCAGTTGAAAAAGGAAGAAAAAGAAACAGAATCAAAAATCAGATAGGCTTTAAAAAGATTGAGACAGTATAAAAATATATTTTAATCAATTCATGTGAGTACTTCAATAAAAGCCCGCAGTAAAACTGACGGGCTTTTTCTTTTTATATAAGAATATTTATAAGATTGAAAATCAGGGGAAGGGTTGCAAAACTCAAAACAATTCCGCTTCCCACAAGAGCAGCGGCCAGAGCTGGTTTAATGTCTGCCATGATCGCCATTGCTCCTGCCGTAACCATTGAGGGCATTCCTGCCTGAAAAACTGAAATTTTTGAGGCAAAGGAATTAAATCCGGAAATCTTGCAGATAAAAAGAGCAAATACCGGCATCATGATGAGCTTAAGTGCAAGCCCGAAAAAAAGTTTTGTTTTTACATTATGACCAAGACGGAGTGAAAGCTGATAACCTACGGCAATCATAACAAGGGGAACAAGTGTACTGGCAAGCGTCTCGATTATTATTGAAAAAGTCTGCGGGTATGGGGTGTTTTTCAAAATAAATGCTGCTATAAGTGCAATAAAAGGAGGGAAAACAAGAATCTTTTTTAAAATGTTTGCAGGAGTCGGCTTTGAAGTATTTTTTCCGTAAAGAGCAAGGATGAATGAGCCGTATGTTGTAAAGGCAATAAAAGTTCCAGCCTGGTCATATAAGAGAGCAAAAGGAGCTCCTTTATCCCCGTAAAAGGCATTAACCATGGGAAGTCCGAAAAAAGCCGTATTACCAAGTGGAATTAAAAGAAGAAGACATCCTGTAACATCTCTTTCCCAGCGGAATGTTTTAGAAAATAATAAAATTACAACAACTGAAAAAACAAGACAAAGCCACGGAACAACTGCAGTTATTAAAAGATTTTCATCAAATTTAAGCTCAGGAATTTTAATTAAAATCAGTGCAGGAAGCGAAAAATAAATTACAAACAGGTTTAAAACCTTTCCTGTTTCTGAAGGAAAATCAGGAATTCTTTTTACTGCAACTCCTGCAAGAAGATATGTCATTGTTATTATAAAATTTTCCATTTTTTATTATTCCTTATAAAAAAACTGATTTAGACGTGTAGATTAAGGAAGTTTTTTTGTCAATTTAATTCAGGGATCAAAAAAAACTTGTTTTGGATTAAATACCATTTATTATTATGACCTGAATTAACTGTTCCAGATTTTTTCAACTTCACATCAATAAACATAAAGCGGCGGTATTTATGAAAGCTGAAATTATATCCACAGGAAAAGAAATTCTTTCAGGAGATATTTTAGATACAAACACAAACCTTATTACATCGAGTCTAACAAAAAAAGGGGTCGATGTGATTTATCATCATTCCTGCGGCGATAATGAATCTGATCTGGCAGCCGTTATTAATGATGCCTCAAAAAGGTCTGACCTTGTAATTGTGACAGGTGGGCTTGGTCCTACATCAGACGATAAAACAAGATTTGCAGTTTCCCAAGTTTTGGATTCTCCCCTTGTTATGAATAAAGGTGCTTTTCAGTCTGTGGAAAAATTTTTTTTAAAAAGAAATATGAAAATGCCTGATGAGAACTCAATTCAGGCTTTAATTCCTGAAAACGCAGATTTCATTGAAAACCGGTTTGGCACGGCTCCCGGAATTTATTTTAAACATGAAAAGGCAAAGATTTTTTGTTTTCCAGGAGTTCCTTATGAACTTGAAAAAATGATAGAAACTTTTCTTGAAGAAAAAATAAAAGTTTATGATTTTTATCTTTCAGAGATATTTACAGTTTTTGGTCTGCCTGAATCAAAAACAGGATTTCTTTTGTCTGATTTTGAAAGTTTTTTCCCTCTGAATAATTCCGATTCAATTGTTGAGCTAGGTATTCAGGCAGTTTTTCCTCATATTTTTGTAAAACTGTACGGACGCGGAAAAGATTTGAAAAAACTTGAAGCAAAAATGAGAAAAGCAAGGGATTTTACAGCAGAAAAATTAGGCAATAAAATTATTTCAAGTTCCGGCAAAACTGTTTATGAAAAAACAGCAAAGCTGTTAACTGAAAATAAATTTACTCTTTCAATTGCTGAAAGCTGTACAGGAGGTCTTATTTCAAATAACTTTACAGATATTTCCGGAAGTTCAGATTTCTTTAAAATGTCTGCTGTTACCTATTCAAATGAAACAAAAACAGATATTTTGAATGTGAAAAAAGAAACCATAGATAAATTCGGAGCTGTTTCAAAGGAATGTGCAATGGAGCTTGCACTCGGTGCAAGACTTAAGGGAAAATCTGATTTCGGGATTTCAACCACTGGAATTGCAGGCCCTACCGGTGGAGTAAAAGGGAAGCCTGTAGGAACTGTATTTATCGGAATATCTTCAGAAAAAGAAACAAAAGCCTACAGATTTGAAAGAGATTTCAATGACAGACTGTTAAATAAAAAAATGTTTGCTGCAACAGCTGTATTTTATCTTTTAAAAGAACTGGAAATTTCATATTAATTTGCGGAGATTTGGTTATGGATACTGATTTTAAATTTGAATGCGACTCCCATAAGGTAGACGGCCTGAATTTAAGTTATCTTGACAGTGGAGGAAATAAAAAGCCTCTTCATTTTTATCATGCAAACGGTTTTCCTGTGAGTGTATATATCCCTTTTATGGAAAAACTTACAGATGATTTCCGTGTAATAGGCATGGGACAGAGAGGTCAGGATGCCCAGACCGAAGGAAATACTTCATGGCAGAGTTCTGCAAGTGATTTGATTGATTTTATTGAAAATAAAATAAAAACTCCTGTAATAGGAGTTGGACACAGCATAGGAGCGGTTGCAACAATCTTTGCTGCTGCAAGAAGACCTGATCTTTTTGAAAAAATTGTTCTGATTGATCCGGTAATGCTTCCTTACCGTTATATTGCATATATGACTTTTATAAGGATAATAGGCAAAAAAAATATTTTCATGCTTGCAAAAAGAGCAAGGGGAAGAAAAAATCACTGGGAAAGCAGGCAGGCTGCCTTTGACTATTTTAAAGGTAAAAGTCTTTTTAAAAATTTCAGGGAAGAGTTTTTAAGGTCTTATGTTACATACGGTCTTAAAGAGTCTCAGAATGGAGGAGTGGAACTTGTCTGTCCTCCTGAGGCAGAGGCAATGGTTTTTGAAAATTATCCTTTGTACTCGTGGTTCTGGCCAAAAAAAGTCAGAACAGAAACCCTTCTTTTACGAGCGGAATTTTCAGATGTAATGTTTATGAAAGAACAAAAGAGATTTTTGAAGAAATGCAGAAATTCAAAGGCTTTTACAATAAAAAATGCCGGACATCTTATACCTATGGAAAAGCCGGATGAACTTGTTGAAAAAATTAAAGAGTTTGTTTTTGATAAATAAAAAAAAGGGAAAATTAGCTATGAAATCTTTAGTGTTGATTGTTTTGTTCATTGCCGGAATAAGTCTTTTCTCGGCTCATAATGCAGCTGCTCAGAAAAACGTAAAGGTTGTTCTGGATACTGATCTGGGAGAAATTGAAATTGTTTTGTATGAAAAAACAAAGGAGCATAAGGAAAATTTTGTAAAACTTGTAAATGAAGGTTTTTACGATGGGCTTCTTTTTCACAGAATAATTGAAAATTTTATGATTCAGGGAGGAGATCCTCAGTCAAAGAATGCCCCTAAAGATAAAATGCTTGGTTCAGGAGGCCCGGGATACACCATACCTGCTGAAATAATACCTGAGTATTACCATAAAAAAGGAGCACTTTCAGCTGCAAGAACCGGTGATAATATGAACCCCATGAGAAGATCTTCGGGGTGTCAGTTTTTTATTGTGACAGGTAAAGTTTACTCTGTTGAAGAACTTTCAATGTATGAAAAAAGGCTTAACACCAAATTCAGCGAAGAGCAGAAGCAGGCGTATATAACAACTGGAGGGACTCCTTTTCTTGATGCACAGTACACCGTTTTCGGAGAAGTGGTCAGAGGGATGGATATTGTTGAAAAACTTGAGAAGGTAAAGACCGGGTCAGGTGATCGTCCCCTTGAAGATGTCAGTATAAAGACAGCAAGAATTGTTGAATAAATTTGTTTTATAATTAGCTTTAAATTTATAAACCAATTGAAAAAGGAGTAAAAATGAACCGGAAAATAAAAATCACATTATTTGCAGGAATTATTTTTACTATGTTTTTTCTTTCAGGCTGTTCTTCTGAAAAAAAGGCCGGTGAAGTAAAACAGGCAAAATTAAATTATAGTGTAAATGCTCTTGAGCCATATATTTCTGCAAAAACTGTAAAGCTTCATTATGGAGTTCATTACAAAAAATATGTTGAAAATTCCAATATTTTAATCGAAAGATTTGGTTTCAACGGTAAACCTGTGCCCGAAATTTTAAAAAAAATCAAAGGGAAGGATAAATACCAGTCATTGTTCAATAATTTAGGTCAGGCTTTGAATCATGAAATATATTTCAATTCTCTTTCTCCTGAATCAAATGCTCCGAATGGAAAACTGCTTGAAATGATAAATAAATCCTTTGGAAGCTTTGGTGATTTTAAAAAGCAGTTTATAGCTGCCGGAAACAATCATTTTGCCAGCGGCTGGGTATGGCTTGTAAAAAACAATGACAAATTTGAGATTATTACCACCTCAAATGGTGACAACCCTGTTACAGCAGGACTTGTTCCTGTTCTTGGAGTAGATGTATGGGAGCATTCATATTATCTTGATTATGAAAACAGAAAATCAGATTATATGAAAAATGTGACTGAAAATCTTCTTAACTGGGATTATGCAGCTTCTTTATGTTCAAAATAGAAAAAGCTCAAAAAAAATAATTTTTTAAGCTTTTGAAATCAGAAGAGTTTTTAAGTTGTGAAAAAAATAATTAAAAAAAGGTTAAAAATATATTGACACAAAAGCCTAAATAACCTAAAAACTCTTTCATCGCTTACGGCGAGCCCAGGTAGCTCAGTCGGTAGAGCAGGGGACTGAAAATCCCCGTGTCGGCGGTTCAATTCCGTCCCTGGGCACCATAAAAAAAGCCTTCAGAAAATTTCTGAAGGCTTTTTTGTTTTTAATGATCAGATCATGGTTCACATATCTCCGAAAAGATGCTGAAGTAAAACTGCCGCTGCTATTGAAGCTGTTTCTGCCCTTAAGATTCTCGGTCCCAGGCTTATTGTTTCAAACCCCGCATTGAGAGCAGCCTCTTTTTCTTCATCTGTAAAACCTCCTTCAGGGCCTATAATTGCCATTATTTTTTCAGGGTTTTTATATTTTTCATTAAGAACCGAGCTTTTGACTGTTATTCTTTCATGAAACATAATTTTCAGATCATAGTTTCTGCTTTCATCAAGTATTTCTTCAAAACTTCTGACTTTGCTTATATCAGGCAGTATTGATCTTTCACACTGCTTAAGTGCTTCTTTAGCCAGCTCTGTCCATCTTTCAATTTTACCTGATTTCTTTTTTTCATCAGGGTCACTCACACTTCTTTTTGAAGTGTAGGGAATGATTTCATTAATTCCGATTTCAGTAAGAGGTTTAATTAATTCATCATTTTTTTTCCCTTTTATGAGAGAAAATCCAAGTGAAATTTTTTTTGGCGGATCGTTTTTACCTTCAATTGAGTCAATTACTGAAAATTTAATTTCATTTTTATCAATTTTTACAATTTCAGATATGAAATCACGGCCTTTTCCATTGGTGAAAACAACTTTTTCACCCTGAACAAGCCTCAGGACATTTTTTAAATGATGGGCTTCTTTTCCTGATAATGAAAAAAGTTTTGTATTTTCTTCAATTTTTTCATTATAAAATCTTCTCATATGATTTGCCTCGAATTATTTTTATGTTATTGTATGAAATTACTTTAATTCTATTTTCATAATATATGTTTAAAATTAAGTAAAACTATGGAATAAAACCGGGTAAAATTTTTCAAACAATAAGAAATTTCTTTAAACTTTGGAGTATTTCATGAACAATCCATCCAATGATTCCAACAAAGACGGCTTTAAGGACGACTTTGATCTCTCAGACCTTGAAGAAAGCGTTATAAACGAAATGAATGGAGCCAGCTCAGATTCAGATGATGAAATTGAAGATCTGGGAGAATTCAGACTAGATGATGACGGAGAAATATTTGAGTTAGAAGAAAAAATAGAAGAAGACGATGAGATACTTAATCTTGATGAATTTGAAAGAGTTGATGATAAATTCGAAGATGAAGATGATATTCTGATTCTTGAAGAAAAAGAAGATATTGAAGAAGATATACTTGAGATTTCAGATAAGTTTGATGATGAAGAGGTTTTTGAGTTTTCCGACATTGATGAAGGCAGTGAAGAACTTACAATAGACTTTTCTGAGGAGGAAATAGATTCCGGTGATTCTGAAGATGACATTTTTGAGCTCACTGAAAAAATTGAAGAAGATGATATTCTCGAACTTGCAGATAAAGATGATTTCGCAGGTGTAACTCTTACAGACAGGGTTTCAGTTGAAGATAAGGCAGATATTGAATTTGATGAAACAGAAAATGAGTCCGGTCTCTCTGAAAAAATTTCACAAGATGTGCAGTCGGGCTCAATTATTGATGAAAAAACACTTGAAACAGTGCTTGAAAAAGTAATTACAAAACTTTTTGCCGAAAAAATTGACGCTCTTTTGACAAAAACAATCGAAAGAACGGTTTCAAAAGAACTCGATGCCCTGAAAGAGTCTGTATTTTCACCGGAAAAGTAAATTTTGAAAAATAACAATTTTTTTCAACAAAACCGCTTTAAAGGCGGTTTTGTTTTTTTTGTACATAAAATGTAATTAAATAATGCTTTTAAAAAAAAATTTAAATTGATAAAGAAATGTGTTTGTTAAATAATCCGGTTTTTTGTTTGAGAAAACGGGTTTTGCTGTAAACTAATTTGGAGTTTAAAATGACTGACAACAGTATGGATAAATCGTATGAACACAACAGGGTTGAGCAGAAATGGTATGATTTCTGGGAAAAGAACGGATATTTCAGAGCTGAGGAAGAAAGCGAAAAAGAAGCTTTTTCCATAGTCATTCCTCCGCCCAACGTTACCGGTGTTCTTCATATGGGGCATGCTTTAAACATTACTTTGCAGGATATTTTATGCAGATACAAAAAGCTTAACGGTTTTAATGTCCTCTGGATGCCCGGTACTGACCATGCAGGAATTGCAACCCAGAATGTTGTGGAAAAAAAGCTTAAGGAAGAAGGGCTTTCACGCCATGATCTCGGACGTGACAAGTTTATTGAAAGAGTCTGGGAGTGGAGACAGCAGTACGGAAGCGCCATTATAAACCAGCTTAAAAGACTTGGTGCCTCGTGTGACTGGGAGCGTGAAAGATTTACCATGGATGAAGGACTTTCAACAGCTGTAAAAAAGGTTTTTGCGGACCTTTATAATGACGGTCTTATTTACAAAGGCGATTATATAATAAACTGGTGCCCAAGGTGTAAAACTGCTCTTGCCGATCTCGAGGTAGAACACGAGGAAAAGGACGGCGCTCTTTATCATATAAGATATCCTTTTCCTGACGGAAGCGGTGAGCTCATAGTTGCAACTACAAGGCCTGAAACAATGTTTGGTGATACTGCAGTTGCAATAAATCCTGAAGACGAGAGATACATTGATCTTGGCTCACAATCTGTAATCCTTCCCCTTTCAGGCAGAGAAATACCAATAATAAGAGATTCATATGTAGATACTCAGTTTGGTACAGGTGCCCTGAAAGTTACTCCTGCCCATGATCCAAATGACTTTGAAATCGGGGTAAGGCACAATCTCATGCAGATAAAGGCTCTTGATGATGACGGTATAATGACCGATGCCGCCGGAGAATTTGAAGGCCTTGACAGATTTGAATGCAGAAAGCAGGCAGTAAAAAAACTCAAAGAGTACGGTTATCTTGTTAAGACTGAAAATATAAGGCACAGCGTAGGACAGTGCTACAGGTGTGATACTGTTGTTGAACCTAATTTGTCAAAACAGTGGTTTGTAAAGACAAAACCTCTTGCGGAAAAAGCTATTGAAGCCGTTAAAAACGGTGAGACAAAAATTCTTCCCGAGCAGTGGGAAAAGACTTATTACAACTGGCTTGAAAATATAAGAGACTGGTGTATTTCAAGACAGATATGGTGGGGGCATCAGATACCGGCCTGGACATGCGACGATTGTCAGAAGCTTATTGTTTCTTCAGAAGAGCCAAAAGTGTGCGATTCCTGCAAGAGTTCAAACCTTACAAGAGATCCCGATGTTCTCGATACCTGGTTCAGTTCAGCTTTATGGCCTTTTTCTACAATGGGTTGGCCTGAGGATACAAAGCTTTTAAATACATTTTATCCCACATCAGTTCTTGTAACAGGTTTTGACATTTTATTCTTCTGGATTGCAAGAATGATGATGATGGGAATTTATTTTAAAAAGGAAGTTCCGTTCAAGGATGTCTATGTTCATGCTCTTGTAAGGGATGAAGAAGGAAACAAGATGAGCAAGTCCAGGGGAAATGTTATTGATCCTCTTGTTGTTATAGATGAATACGGAACAGATGCCTTCAGATTTACTCTTGCAATTTATGCAGCAATGGGAAGAGATGTAAAAATGTCTGAAAAAAGAGTTGAAGGATACAGACATTTCATAAACAAGCTCTGGAATGCATCCAGATTTTCGCTCATGCATCTTGACAGAAATTATGATGATTTTGACGAAAAGCTTTTATCTCTTCCTGATAAATGGATTTTATCGAGGCTAAATTCAATTATAAGAAAAGTTAAAAATGAAATTGAATCGTACAGATTCAATGAAGCAGCTGCAACTCTTTACCAGTTTGTCTGGCATGAACTCTGCGACTGGTATCTGGAAGCAGTTAAGCCTGTACTCTTCGGAAAGCAGGGCGAAGATAAAATGAATGCATCAAAAGGTGCACTGCAGAGAGTGATGAAAGATACATTGAGTCTTCTGCATCCGATTATACCTTTTGTTACCGAAGAAATCTGGGAAAAAATTCCTGGAACCAGAGGTTCGATAATGAATGCCGGATATCCGGGTGAAAGAAATGACAAAAAACTTTCATACAGTCCTGAGTCTGAAGTTCATATGGAATATATAATGAATGTAGTTTCATCAATAAGAAATATCAGAGGTGAAATGAATATTCAGCCCGGACAGCTTCTGAAGGCACACATACAGACCATAAATTTCATGCATACAGATATTGCTGAAAGTGAAACTGAAATGATCAAGAGCCTTGCAAGGCTTTCAGAACTTGTGGTTGAAAAGCCTGGTGTACGTCCTAAATCAGCTGCAGCTGCAATTGTTGATACAGACACAACAATTTTTGTTCCACTTGAAGGCGTCATCGACGTTGACAAGGAAATTGCAAGAATTGAAAAGGAAATTGCAAAAGTGGACAAAGAGCTGATAATGCTTGGCAAAAAGCTCTCAAATGATAACTTTCTTGATAAAGCTCCTGAAAACGTTGTCAAAAAAACAAAGAATCAGCATGATGAATTTTCAAAAAAACTTGATGATCTCAATGCTCATCTTGTAAAGGTAAAGGAGATGATCGGCTGATGAAGACATTTGATTTTACATTGGCAGACAGACTCATCGATCTTGCTCTTTTGGAAGACATCGGCCCCGGAGACATAACTACGCAGTCAGTGATAGATGAAAAAGAAAAGGGGAGAGCAATTGTCAAAGCAAAGGAAAATTTTACCGTCTGCGGTATTTTTGCAGCAGAAAGGGTTTTTTTAAAGGTCGATCCTGAAATTACCATTGTAAAGTCATATGAAGACGGAATGAAAATAAAAAAAGGTGATGTCATGCTTGTTTTAGAGGGAAGCATGGCATCACTTCTTAAAGCTGAAAGAACGGCTCTTAACTTTTTACAAAGACTCAGCGGAATAGCTACAAACACTTCAGAATATGCTGATAAGCTCAAAAAATTCCCTCATGTAAAACTCTGTGATACCAGAAAAACCACACCTGGTTTAAGAGTTCTTGAAAAATATGCTGTATTCTGTGGTGGAGGCTCCAATCACAGGACAGGGCTTTACGACGGAGTTCTAATAAAGGACAATCACATTGAAGCTGCCGGAAGTATTTTCAAAGCTGTTTCTTCAGTAAGAAAAAACGTTTCTCATCTTGTAAGGATAGAGGTGGAGGTTAAAGACTTTGATGAAGTAAATCAGGCTCTTCAAGCTGGAGCTGATGTTATAATGCTTGATAATATGGATACGCCTCAGATTGAAGAAGCCTGCAGAATAATAAATAAAAAGGCCCTTGTTGAAGTGTCGGGAAATGTTACTGCTGAAAGGCTTCAGGAGCTTGCAAAAGCGGGTGCTGACATAATTTCGTGCGGAGCTTTGATCCATCATGCAGTTTCAGTTGATTTAAGCATGTATCTTGAAAGAATATAGTCTGAAAACACTTTCGGAATAAACCTCCAGAAAACTGTAATTCAGGAGCAAGGTACAGCTTTAGGATAAAAATAATTTAAAAACCGGAAAAAATAATTGATACCTGTAAGAGATTCAAATCCATCCAGTACAACGCCTGTTGTAAATTATTTTCTGATAGCAGTTAATATTTTTATTTTTTTCATTGAAATAAACCATCCGGGAGGAATGGACAGGTTTATCTACCAGTATGGTCTTGTCCCTGCCAGATATACAAATCCTGACTTTTCTCAGTATTTCAGTTTTTCTTCCCAGGCTCTTTGTTTTCTGTCATTTATGTTTCTTCACGGAAGCTGGCTTCATCTTATAGGCAATATGTGGACTCTTTTTATATTCGGTGACAATATTGAAGACAGACTGGGACCTTTAAGGTATCTTTGTTTTTATCTTATGTGCGGCCTTGTTTCCGGACTTACCCATTTTATGTTCAATCTTTATGACAATATACCTGTTGTAGGTGCAAGCGGTGCTATATCAGGTGTCATGGGAGCTTATTTCATTCTTTTTCCCGGAGCAAGAATTCTGACGATAATACCTATAATAATTATTCCCTGGTTTATTGAAATTCCGGCTTTTATTTTTCTTGGGATATGGTTTTTTATTCAGCTTATCAATGCGGCGGGCACAACGGCAACAGGAATTGCATGGTGGGCTCATGTCAGTGGTTTTGTCGCGGGAGCACTTCTTCTGGGATTTTTCGTCAAACTGCCGTCATCAAAATTTTCGGACAGAATAAAAGGGAGTCTTGAAA
Source organism: Desulfobacteraceae bacterium (assembly GCA_050253255.1). Taxonomy (GTDB): domain Bacteria; phylum Desulfobacterota; class Desulfobacteria; order Desulfobacterales; family JACKCP01; genus JACKCP01. Next base: position 12,183 of record JBFWJK010000045.1, read on the forward strand.
GAAAAAAATCTCCCGAGATTATAACTGTCAGGACACTTAGAATTCCTGATACTCTCGATGTTCTTGGTAAAATAGAAATTTCTGCGTTTGAGGCTCTGTCCGGGTGCACAAAACGTGTAAACGTTCCCTGGGGGTTTTATAACAGGCTTTATAAAATCACCATACCTCCCGGAACCAGAGACGGGCAGAAGCTGAGGCTTCAGGGTCTTGGTCTGACTGATGATTTCGGAAGCAAGGGAGATCTTTATATTGAAGTGAGAATAAGAACCTCAATTAATCCCCAGACAGACTTCAGGTAAATTTAGCTTAAAATCTGGGATAAAGATTGAAGGACTTGAGTATTTTTTCCGGATAATAGGATTTTTTTGCTTTTCTCAATCCTTCATCATTCATATCGCTTTCCTTGTTTATGAAAATTACTTCTTCATCAAAAAGTTTTTTTGCACAGTGCATATCAAAAAACTGATAAAGACCCTTTATTTCAAATGAAGCTTTCTGAAAATGAAGACCTCCGGTGTCAGACGTTATTTCAGATGAAAGAGCACATCCGTTAACTTCATTGTCGATTCTTACGACAAGAGATTTGTAGCCCAGAAAGTCAGAGTTTTCAACTGCATTTACCACAGCTCTTTTTTCGCAGTATATGTCTGAGTCAGGGTCTTTGTCACAGTCTCTTTTCCTGCACCATTCTTCTATGAAATACAGGACTTCGCCTTTGTTTGAAGTATTTATTTCTTCAAAGGAAAATCTGTTTTCATAGGTTTTTAAAAACTGATTCACCAGATTTCTCTTTTTTGAATATTTTCTTCCTTTGAGACAGCTCAGGTCATCTTTTCGATAAATGTAGTCGGAGTCTCCCGGTGCTTCTTCAATATGGAAATATTCTGCAGCTGCTTCATATCCGAAAAGATTTATATATTCTTCGGAAACATATTTGAAGTAAGAAAATTCATTGTTGTTTTTTATAAAAGAATGAAGTTTATCGGGAGTTATTTTATCCGGATCTTCAGAAATGGGAAGGATAAGATGATTTTTTGCATTACCTTTTGTAAGCCTGGCTCCTATGTATAATGTGTCATTTTCAAATTTGTATACAGGGAAATAAAATTTGGCCCTCCACACAAGTATTGTCCGGGGGGAATAGACACACAATCTGAAGTTGTTATTTTTAAATTTGTCGAAGATTTTATCTTTATCTTTAATTTCTAAAAGGCTGAAAGTCATAATTAAATTTTGTATTTCATTGGAAAGGTGTTTTTCATTTCATAAAATCCAAGTTTTTCGTAAAACTTATTGGTATTTTTTTCAGAAATAAGACCTATCCAGAAAATATTATCCTTTTTAAGTTCATCAATAATTCTTTTTACAAGCAATGCGCCGATCTTTTTACCTCTGTATTCCTTTTTAACTGTAACATCCTGAATATATGCATCACTTGTTCCGTCGCTTATGGCTCTTCCCATGGCGACAATCTCATCACCTGCAAAACATGCTGCAAATATATGGCTTCCTTTTACAATTTCAAGTACCTTGTCAGTAAGAGGAGCATCTTCCCACCAGCTCTCCTCGATATAAAGGCTTAAAATCTCATGCAGATTTTTTACGTCAGGATTTTTTAAAATTTTTATCTGGAATTCCATTTATCAGTAGTCTTTTAAAATAACAGTGATTCTGTTTCTTCCGTTTTCTTTGGATGAATAAAGAGCCTTGTCAGATCTGCTCACAAATGAATGAGGGGATTCTGGAGGACAGTATTCAGTGATTCCAAGACTTGCAGTCACCGTTACTTCTTTATCGGAACACGGCACAAAAATTTCTTCGTAGAGCTTTTCCTTGATCCTATCACCAACAACTTCAGCTTCTTCAGCTCTTGTTTCCGGAAGTATTACTGCAAATTCCTCACCTCCGTACCTGTAGGCAGTGTCCATGGTACGCAAAGACGATGTTATTATTTCTCCGACTTTCATTAAAACCTTGTCGCCTTCAAGGTGTCCGTATGAATCATTGAAAGAGGGTGCTTATACCTGTTGAACCTGTCGACTTCCTTGTCGAGCTGTTCATAAAATTTTCTGGAGTTGAAAAGTTTGGTAAGACCGTCTGTTACTGCGAGTCTTTTGAGCTTTTCCATCATTTCATTTCTTTCGTGAGTAAGCTTTCTTTCCCTTAAAACTCTTTTTACCCTCAGGAGAAGCTCTTCAAATCTTACAGGTTTGAAAACAATATCGCTTGCACCTTTTTTTATGGCTTCTTCATAGGAATAGTCCTCTGTGTAGCCTGTTATTACAATTACATCTGTATCATAAAGAGATTTAATTCTGTCAGTAAGCTCGAGCCCGTTCATTCCAGGCATCATGATGTCTGTTATTACAAGGTCGGTTGAGGGATTGTTTTTAAGGAAATCGAGTGTCTCGTATGCATTGGCGGCAGTTGAAGTATTGAAGTCTGATAAAGTGAAATATTCTTTCATGGCTTCTCTGATTGCCATGTCATCATCTACTATAAGAAGGTTGCTTTTTTCCATAATTATTTTCTTTATAGAATGTTAAAATGCGTATAAATTGACATGTTGGACTGAGACTGATACTAACGTTAGTTTCTGTATATCATAAAATTGATATCGGATTAAATTTTTTGTGTCAATATCAGATTTTAATAACGACTCTTTATGGAGCCCAAATTGAGTAAATACATTGAAAAGATCAGAAACTTCAGCGTGATTGCACATATAGATCACGGAAAATCAACCCTTTCAGACAGAATTATTCAGTATACCGGAATTGTATCTGACAGAGACTTCAAAGATCAGCTTCTAGACAACATGGAGCTTGAAAGGGAAAGAGGGATAACAATAAAAAGCCAGACTGTATGTCTTCCTTACAAAGCTAAAAACGGAGAGGATTATATACTAAACCTGATTGACACCCCCGGTCATGTCGACTTTTCATATGAGGTTTCAAGAGCTCTTGCATCATGTGATGGAGTGCTTCTGCTGGTTGATGCGAGCCAGGGTGTTGAAGCCCAGACACTTGCAAACCTTTATCTTGCTATGGAGCATGATCTGGAAATCATTCCTGTAATCAACAAAATAGACCTTCCTTCTGCAAATATTGAAATGGTCAAGGAACAGATAGATGAGGATCTTGGCCTTGATTCCGAAACTGCAATTCTTGCAAGTGCAAAGGACGGTATAGGGATTGAGGATATTCTTGAGGCTGTTGTGGAAAAAATTCCACATCCTGAGGGAAACAGGGACGAACCCCTGAAAGCGCTTGTTTTTGACTCCCATTATGATTCATACAGAGGAGTCATTGTTCATATAAGGGTAATAGACGGTTCTCTTAAAAAAGGGGATACCATTAAATTCATGGCAACAGGTTCAACACACAAAGTTGAAGAGGCAGGTTTTTTCCAGATTGTTATGAACCCGCAGAAAGAGCTTCAGGCTGGCGATGTAGGATATATTACAGCCGGGATTAAAAATATTTCCGATGTTCAGACAGGCGATACTCTCACCTCGAAGGAAAATCCATGTAAAAAGGCTGTTTCCGGCTTCAAGGAAGCAAAACCAATGGTTTTTTCATCTCTTTATCCTGTTTCAACCGATGAACTTGAAGATCTTACCGAGGCCCTTGAGAAACTTAAACTGAACGATGCATCCCTTATTTATGAAAAAGACAACTCAGCTGCACTGGGTTTTGGATTCAGATGCGGTTTTCTGGGCCTTCTTCATCTTGAAATTGTTCAGGAAAGACTTGAAAGAGAATTTGACGTATCGCTTATAATCACCGCCCCTTCAGTTCAGTACAGGGTTAAAACGGATGACAATGCTGAAGAGATAATAATTGACAACCCGGCTCATTATCCAGATCCGGGCTGTATTCAGTATGTAATGGAGCCATACATAAAAGGAAGTATAATTGTTCCGGATAATTATATCGGAGTGGTTATGAAACTTTGCATGGAAAAAAGGGCAAAGGAAGTAAACCATGCCTATCTTGATACAAAGCGTGTTGAATTTACAGTTATTTTACCTCTTGCAGAGATAATCTACGATTTTTATGACAAGCTTAAAACAATAACTCAGGGGTATGGTTCCTTTGATTATGAAATCCATGGATACGACAAAACTGACCTTGTAAAACTCGATTTCCTTGTAAATGGGGAAAGAGTTGATGCACTTTCACAGCTTGTTCACAGATCCAATGCTGAGGCAAGGGGAAGAAACGCAGTAAAAAGGCTCAGGGAAGAAATTCCAAGACAGATGTTTAAAATTCCAATTCAGGCCGCAGTAGGCGGTAATATTATTGCCAGAGAAACAATTTCAGCTTTCAGAAAAGATGTTACTGCAAAGTGCTACGGCGGTGATATTTCAAGGAAAAGAAAACTTTTAGAAAAACAGAAAAAAGGTAAAAAGAGAATGAAAATGGTCGGTTCTGTTGAAATTCCCCAGAATGCCTTTCTTTCTGTTCTTAAAACTAAAGACGATTAAAGAAACTCCGGGATGAATTAGCATTAAAAGATAATTTGTCCCGGGTCAGTTTCTGTACTCATCAGCCTCTATGCCGTATCTTTTCATGACTTTCTGAAGACCCTGCCTGTCAAGACCAAGGTTTTTTGCAGCCTGTGAAACATTACCCTGAGTTGCAAAAAGATTTTCCCCTATAATTTTTCTGTTGAATTCGTAAAGATTTTTTTCCTTTGCATCTTTATAACTCATCCCTTTGTATTCATCTGCGGCAAGGTCAGTGCTGTAACCGCTTTCAGATACAAGTCCTGCATCGGAAGGATTTATTGTGTCTGATTTTGAATAAATGATTCCCCTGATTATTGTGTTTTCAAGCTCTCTTATGTTTCCTTCCCAGGGAAGTTCAGCAAACATGTCTATAAGTTTCGGGGACAGCGTCTTAACTGGCTTTTCAAGCTTCCGGCAGTGTTTTACAAGAAGCGAATTTGCTATCAGAGGTATATCATTTATACGATCTCTCAATGGAGGCATTTCAATATTTACCACATTGAGTCTGTAGTAGAGGTCTTCTCTGAATTTTCCTTCCTTCACAAGACTTAATAGATTCTGGTTGGTTGATGTAACAATTCTTGCATCGACTTTTATTGTTTTTGTATCCCCAAGAGGTTTAATCTCTTTGTCCTGGATTACTCTTAAAAGTTTTTTCTGTATGGAATGAGAAATTTCACCTATTTCATCTAGAAAAATTGTTCCTTTTTCGGCTTCTTCAAAAAGTCCTTTTTTATTTGAAGTTGCATGAGTAAATGCTCCTTTCTTATAACCGAAAAGCTCGCTTTCAAGAATATTTTCCGGAATAGTAGGGCAGTTTACTGTTACAAAGTTTTCTTTTTTTCTTTTGCTCAAAGAATGAACTGATCTGGCAGCCATGTTTTTCCCGGTTCCTGATTCTCCGGTGATCAGAATTGTAACGTCAGTCGGAGCAGCCATCTGAATTGTTTCCATAACCTTTTTCATTGCAGGGCAGTTTCCTGAAATCCCGTCAAGAACTTCATTTTTTGAACAGACATTCAAAAGCCTTGAATTTTCCTTTATCAGCCTTGCTCTTTCAAGAGCCTTTTCAAGACGGACAACAAGAGCATCGTGGTCAAAGGGCTTTGTTATAAAATCATAGGCTCCGTTTTTCATAGCATGTATGACCATGTCAATTTCACCGTAGGCAGTCATCATGACAACAGTAAGATCAGGGTTTATCTTCTTGCTGAGCTTCAGGAGCTCAAGCCCGTTTATTTCAGGCATTTTTATGTCGGTGAGAACAAGATCGAAATCTCTTGTTTTTATTAAATCTAGAGCGAGCCTGCTTTTTGATTCACAGATTATTTCTGCACCAAGTTCAGATGCAAGGCTTCTTCTCAAAAGCTCAAGCATATCAGGTTCATCGTCAATTATGAGAATTTTTTCGTTCAATTTGTTCCCTCATTATCAATTATACAGCTGTTATCACATGGAAGAAAAACTGAAAAAACAGTTCCTTTTTCCGAGGATGAAGAAACTTTTATATCCCCTCCGTGGTTTTTGACAATTCCGTAGCTTACAGAAAGACCAAGGCCGGTACCTTTACCTGTGGGTTTTGTAGTAAAAAAAGGTTCAATATTTCTTGAAATGTTTTCTTCTTTTATTCCCTCGACTGTATCTTCAATATCTATGCTTATATTTTCATCTTCAAGCTTTGTTTTTATTATAATTTTCCCTTTCTGGTTCATGGCATGGTTTGCATTCATTATGAGATTAAAAAATACCTGTTTTATTTTTTCGTAATCAACGCAGATTTCTGGGATCTCATCTGAAAAGTATTTTATAATTTCAATATTTTCAAAGCTTGAATGTGTTTTGACATAATTTGTAAGCTCTTCAACAACAGAATTTATTGAAAAAAGTTTTTTTTGAGGCTTCGAGCTTCTGGAAAAGTTCAGAAGATCCTGAACAATCGATTTACAGTGTTTTACATGCTTTTCTATTATTTTCAGATCATCAATTTTCTGGGAGTCTTTTTCTCCTCTTAAAAGAAGCTGGCAATAGCCGAGTATTACTCCGAGCGGGTTGTTTATTTCATGGGCAACACCTGATGAAAGTTCGCCAATTGCAGACAGTTTCTCGGCCTGAACCATATGTTTTTCTAGTTCTGCTCTCTGGGCTGCTTCATTTTCAAGCTTAAGGGTTCTTTCCTTTACTCTTTTTTCAAGGGTTTCATTTAAAAAAATCATTTTTTTGTGGGCATCTACAAGTTTTTTTCTGTCGTCAAGAACCTGAATATGTATTTTCCATACCTGTCTGAAAAAAATTGTGATTGAAGCCACAAGAAAAAAGTCAAAAGTGTTTACTGACACTG
>JBFWJK010000046.1:0-18805 GCA_050253255.1 Desulfobacteraceae bacterium
CTAATAAAAGACCTGCAACAACCAGGATCCATGGAGATCCAAGCATCAGTGAAGATATAAGCCTTCTGTTCTTTTTTGAAACATTGGAATCAAATGCCTCTTCCCTTATAAAAAAGGTCATTAAAACCGGAATAATTGTAATTGCAAGAAAAGATGACGCAGCCATTGCAAATGTTTTTGTATAAGCAAGAGGCTTGAACATTCTTCCAGACTGCTCCTGAAGGGTGAATACCGGTAAAAATGAGATTGTAATTATAAGAAGACTGTAAAAAAGAGCCGGCCCAACCTCTTTTGATGCATCAATTATAATCTGGGAATGGCTTTTTTTACCCCTGTACTTTTCCAGATGTTTATGGGCGTTTTCAACCAGCACCACAGAAGCATCAACCATTACACCGATTGCAATTGCAATACCTCCAAGACTCATTATGTTTGCATTTATACCCATTGATTTCATGACAATAAATGAAATCAGAATACCCACAGGAAGGGTAAATATTGCAACAAATGCAGATCTTACGTGAAGTAAAAAAACAACACAGATAAGAGCAACAACAATCATTTCTTCAATAAGCTTTAATTTGAGAGTATCAACAGCTCTGAGTATCAGTCCAGATCTGTCGTATGCTGTTTTTATCTCAACACCTTCGGGAAGCCCCTGCTTTAAGTCTTCTATTCTCTCTTTTACTTTTTCAATAACTTTAAGGGCGTTTTCTCCGTAGCGCATTACAACTATTCCGCCAGCTGCTTCACCCTCTCCGTTCCATTCTGCAATTCCCCTTCTCAGTTCAGGGCCGATATGAACTTTTGCAACATTTTTTAAAAGAACAGGAGTTCCGTCTTCATTTACTTTTAGGGTAATATTTTCAATATCTTCAATAGATTTTATATAGCCTTTACCCCTTACCATGAATTCAGTTTCTCCCATTTCAAGGAGTTTACCGCCGGAGTCGCTGTTGGATTTTTTTATTTTTTCTTTTACCGTACTTATGGAAAGGTTGTATGCAAGAAGCCTGTTTGGATCGACTTCAACCTGATATTGTTTTACATAACCGCCGATTGATGCAACTTCGGATACTCCGGGAACTGCAGAAAGCTCATATTTTAAATACCAGTCCTGAATTGAACGAAGTTCCTGAAGATCATGTTTTCCGGTTGTGTCTTCCAGAACATATTCAAATACCCAGCCTACTCCGGTTGCATCGGGCCCAAGCCTTGGAACTGCATTTTCAGGGAGTCTGTCTGAAACAACATTAAGATATTCAAGAACTCTTGATCTTGCCCAGTAAATATCTGTGTTGTCCTCAAAAATTATATAAACAAATGAAGTTCCGAAAAATGAATAGCCTCGTACATTTTTAGCAAAGGGAACATTAAGCATTGCCGTTGCAAGGGGATAAGTTACCTGATCTTCCACAACTTCAGGAGACTGCCCTTCATAGTCTGTATAAACAATAACCTGAACGTCGGAAAGATCAGGGATGGCATCAAGGGGCATACTCTTCATTGAGTAGATACCGCCTGCCACGGCAAAAATTATTGCTGTTATAACGATGAATCTGTTTTTGACTGACCACTCTATTATTTTTTCAATCATTTTTTATCACCCTACATATCGCTGAAAAAGTCATCTTCAGTTTTGTCAGCTTCTGCCTTCTCTTTATTTTCAGTATTTTCTTCTGAAGAATCTTCATCCATGGTCATCTTGTTTACTGCTTCATTAAGCCTTGACTCTGAATCGAGCATGAACTGACCGGAAGTTACAACTTCTTCACCAGGAGCAAGCCCTGAAATTATATGAATCTTTCTTCCGTTTACAGGTGAGCCGGGGACAACATCCCTTGGTACAAATTTACCATCACCCTTAGAAACAAAGACGATATTTTTCACTCCCGATCTGATTAGAGCTTCTGTTGGAACAACAAGCCCTTCTCCATTGTCTGTATTAAGGGTAATATCAGCGTACATGTCGGGTTTGAGCTTCATGTCTTTATTTTCAAATTCAAAACGGACAATAACGTCTCTGGTCTTTTTTTCGATGTAAGGATAAATATACGATACCTTTCCAATATGTTTTTCATCAGGATCAAAAGGGAGAGACATTTCAGCAGTCATTCCCTCTTTTACAAGATCAATTTCATGATCAAAAATATGGGCTTCAACCCAGACCTCTGATATGTCTGAAATCTTCATGAGATTTTTACCTGAAGAGAAAAAACCACCGTCAAGAATTTTCTTGTCCGTAACAATTCCTGTAGCCGGAGACTTTATAGGAATCGAATCTTCAGCCTTTCCTCTTTTTTCAAGCCTTTTCACAAAAGACTCGGAAAGACCGTAATTTAAAAGTCTTCTTTTTGCAGAGCTTAAAATATTTTTCTGTGAAGAGCCTGTAAAAGATCTGTTTCTAAGGGCGTTTAGATATTCTTCCTGGGCTGTGATAAGTTCCGGTGAATATACCTTAAAAAGAGGCTCTCCCTTTTTTACTTCTTCACCGTCAAAATTTACGTAAAGCTTTTCTATCCATCCTGAGAATCTTTGATTTACTTCAAAGATTCTTGTTTCATCATAGGTTATATGTCCATATGTTCTTATGGTGTGAATAAGCTCTTCATTTTTTACCTTTTCAGTTCTTATTCCCATGTTCTGAACAACAACAGGATCTATTTTTATATCAACTCCGCCTGAAAGCTGATCTTCATAAACCGGAACCAGATCCATTCCCATTGCGCTTTTACCGGGCTTGTCATAGATTTCTGAAGGGTTCATGGGAGCACGCCAGTAGGCAATTTCTCTTTTACCACTCTCCTTTTTGTCATCCTGCTCCTTGACTACAAGGTCCATACCGCAGACTGGGCAGTCTCCCGGCTCCTTTTCGATTATAAAAGGATGCATGCTGCATGTATAAAGAGTTTCACCTTCATGATCATGATCATCAAGAACAGTGTCACTGCTGGTTTTTTCTTTTAGAAAATTATCTTTTAACTGAGCTGCTCCGAAGCCAAGTCCGAATATCAGTAAAAAAAGAAGAATAAATTTAATAGTCTTTTTTGTTTTCATTTTTTAATTCCCTGTAAATGCTTCTGATTTCAATTATTCAAATCTTTCAACCTTTATATAACTGATTATTTACTCAATCTTTTCAGCAAGTTCTCCTGAGATATAAAAAAGATCTATAAGCTCTTTGTATGTATTAATTTTAATTTTTTCCGATTCAAGTGAGTATTTTACAATGTCCATATTTCTTCTTATCATTGTGTCAAATTCTGTTCTTCCAACCCTGTAGTCATTCATTGAAGCCTGAGAAAGCTTTTCAGCCACCGGAATTATTGAATCTTTAAAAAGAAGGTATCTCTCTTTTTTCATTTCTAAAGATTCCAGAATTTCGTCTACTTTATGGGGAAGAGTAAGTCTTTTGCTGTTGATTTCTTCATCAGATGATTCTTCCATAAGTTTTGCAGAGGCAAGTTTTTTGTCCTGGGATTTATTCTGCCACAGGGGAATTGAAAAAGAGGCTGTGAATGAAAAGAAGTCTGCAAGATCATTTCCCTTTGCATCCTCTCCCCTCTGGCCGTATGATGCTTTAAACTGCATGTCGGGATAATAATCTTTACGCACAAGATCTGTTATTTCTTTTTTTTCATTTTTTACATTTTTTAAAACCTGTATCTCCGGATTATTTTCAAGAGCTTTTGATTTAAAATCCTTTGAGTCAAATTTAATTTCAGGAAAAGGAAGGTTATCTTTTGTCTTGATATTTTTAAAAACGTCTCTGTTTAAAACTTCATTAAGCTTTATCTCTACTATATTTTTTTCTTTTTCAAGGCTGATTTTTTTATCTTTTAATCTTTCAAGCTCAACATGGCCAGTCAGAATATCCTGCTGTTTCAGATTTCCTGAAGAATAACCGGAATCAAGAATCTGAATTATATTTTCAACCATTCTTATAAGTTCTTTGTTAGCCTTTATCTCATGCTCCTTGAAAATAAGATCATAATATAAAGATGCTGTTTTTTTTGCTGTTAAAGCCTTTTCTCTTTTTTTAAGAGATTTGACAGTGTGGGATTTTTTAAGCTCAATTTCAGTTTTTAAATCAAGCTTTGAAAGCCAGGGAACATTTTGAGCTACAAAAATCTGCTTCTGTGTCATGGGCTCCTGATTAAAATCAAAACTGTCAGTTGGAATATTGGCAAAGCCTATTCCTGCAACAGGATCAGGCAGAGCTCCTGCTGAAGAAGCCCCTTCTTTCAAGCTCAGGGCCTTTTTTTCAAGTGATTTGATACTTCTGTTATTTTCTACGGCTTCTTTAATAAGCCCTTCAAGATATCTGTCATTCAGATTTGACTGACCTGCAGCTGAATATCCGGGGCCTGAAAAGAACAGAATAACAATTAGAATTGTCAGTTTCCTCATTTTCAAAACTTCCTTTTATAATTTAAAAATTCAAATCTCACATACATATTGGCAATAAATGTGCCAGATGGGAAAAAAGCCGGTAAACCTTGAAAATCAGGGAAAATATATAAAAATAAGCATGTTTTCTTTTAAAAGTTTTGTATTGTGCGCATTTTTTTTGCTATTCTTGATGATTGCGTGCAAAAAATGCGCTAACCTGTAAAAAAATGCTGTATTTTAAAAGAGTTGACAAAGATAATAAACTTGTAAAAGTTAAAACAAGGGTAATTAAGATACACTTTTATGATAAGATCTATTCTGGAAAAGACTTAATTTAAAGATACACTATAAAGGCCAGATAATTCAACAAAAAAGATTTCAGAATTTATTTAAAGTTTTTAAAGCTTAATTTATTAAAAATCTGTTTTCGGTATTAAATTTGCAGTTATTAAACCCAACAACTTTGGAGCAGGATAAAACAGCCTTATTTAAAAATATTAACAGAAAAGAAATTTTACAGGATAAACCATGAAGCTTGCCAGATCAGACAGTATTTACAAAGCAGCAGTCCTTACCACCCTCCTCTCTATTATATTTCTTATTTTTATAATCTTTTCCACCTGGATGAACCTTGCAACCAACAGACAATCAGCTGTATCTTTTTATAAATACAGCTCTGAAACTATTTTAAATTTTATAAAATCAACTGCAGAAAAAGAAAACATAAGCCGGGAAAAACTTTTTGATATCTTAAAAGAAACAATTAAAGAAAAGAGTAAAAAAGAATACTTCATCCTTTTTGATAAAGATCTCAAAAAAATCTATTCAATCTCCGATTTTTCAGAAAAACCTATAAAAACAAGCTTCTCAAAGAGTTCTGTTAAAAAAGGTTCTCCTGAAACAATAGAAATAGACGGACTCCTTTTTTATGAAAACTACATAAATTTAAATAATTCAGACAAAGAAGCATTATACCTTATATACGGTCTTGAAATGAGCAAATACCAAAGCGCGCTTAAAGCCGATATCAAGCATTCGTTTATAATGATTTTCATTGTTGCGGCTCTTGCAGCTGGTTCAATATTTTTTCTTTTTGTCATAAAAAGTTACAGAAAAGTAAATATCATGCTGAAACAGGCAGGTGAATATACGGATAAAGTTGTTGCAAACATGGCAAACGGCCTTGTTACCATAGACTCCGGCGGGAATATTGTTTCATATAACCAGTCAGGGCTTGACCTGCTTGAGATTGATAAAGACTCGAACATTTTTAATGAAAGTGCATGTGATGAAAACGTTTTAAAGGATACAATCAATAATGGTAAAACCGTATCTGAACATGAACATATTCACAATACCAAAGCAGGTGAAAAACATCTTTCAATAAGTGTAACCCCTCTTGAAGAAAAAGACACAGATAAATTCGGAGCTGTTATAATAATAAGAGATCTTACTGAACTAAAAAGACTTGAAAGAAAAATAAGAAGAACAGAAAAGCTTGCCGCAGTTGGAAGGCTTGCTGCTGTGGTGGCTCATGAAATAAGAAATCCATTAAGTTCCATAAAAGGCTTTGGAATGTTTTTTGCCAATGTCTTTAAGAATGATGAGCAGAAAAAAGGGTATGCAATGCTGATTGTGAATGAAGTTGACAGAATAAACAGGGTTGTAACCGATCTTTTAACATATTCAAAAAAAATAGATATTAATCCTGTAAAAACAGACTCAAATTCACTTTTTGACCATGCTTTGAATCTTTTAAGTCTTGAAATGGAGAAAAAAAATATAAATGTTATAAAAAAAATTACCCAGGATATTCCACAGATTGAAGTTGACCCTGAAAGGATAAAACAGGTACTTTTAAACCTTATAATAAATGCAGTTGATATAGTCGATAATAATGCCATGATAGAGGTTGGAGCAGAATATGATGAAAAACATTCAAAAATAAAATTATGGGTAAAAGACAGTGGCCCGGGAATAGAAATAGAAAAACAGAAAGAAATTTTCGATCTTTTTTACACAACAAGAGAAAAAGGAACAGGGCTCGGTCTTGCAATTGTTCAGAAAATTGTTGAGTACCATGACGGGACAATTCAAGTAGAAAGCCCTGTTGAAAATAACAGAGGAGCAAAGTTTATAATTACTCTTCCTGCAGAAGAATCTCATAAATAATAAAAGGCAGAAATTATGACTTCTAAAATACTTGTTGTAGACGATGAAAAATCTCACTGCATAATGCTTGAAGCCGTACTCGGCGAAGAAGGTTATGACATAGAATATGCCCATGACGGAACAGAGGGTGTTGAACTTGCAGAGAAAAAAAGCTTTGACCTTATTCTTCTTGATGTTCGTATGAACAAAATGGGAGGAGTTGAAGCACTTAAAAAGATAAAAGATATTGATAAAGATATTCCGGTTATAATGATGACAGCTTATGCTTCTGTAAATACTGCTGTGGATTCCCTTAAAAGCGGAGCATACGACTACCTTACAAAACCCCTTGATGTTGAAGAACTTAAAATAATAATTAAAAAAGCTCTTGATCATACAAAACTTAAAAAAGAGAACACCTATCTAAAAAAAAGAGTGGAAAAAAAGTACGGTTTTTCCAATATTATTGGCGAAAGCAGAGCTATGAATGAACTTTTTGAAAATATATCCCTCGCTGCTCCCACAGATGCAACAATCCTTATCACAGGAAAAAGCGGTACAGGAAAAGAACTTATAGCCAATGCAGTACATGAAAACAGTGAAAGAAAAAATAATCCTTTTATAAAAGTCAATTGCGCTGCTCTTCCTGAAACTCTTCTAGAAAGTGAACTCTTTGGTCATGAAAAAGGGTCATTTACAGGAGCACATAAAGCGAAAAAAGGTTTTTTTGCAATGGCTGACAAAGGGACTATCTTTCTTGATGAAATTTCAGAGATTTCAAAAAATGTTCAGGTCAAACTTCTAAGGGTTCTTCAGGAACAGGAGATACAGCCTGTTGGGGGTAATCATTCATTAAAAGTTGATATAAGAGTAGTTGCTGCAACAAACAAAAACCTTGAAGAGGAAGTAAAAGAAGGAAGGTTCAGGGAAGACCTATATTACAGACTTAATGTACTTAAACTAAACATTCCTGAATTAATTGAAAGAGGTGAAGATATTATTCTTCTTGCCGATTACTTTCTAAAAAAATATGCTGAAAAAAACGGCAAAGAGATAAAAGGGTTCAAGGAAAATGTTTATAAAATTCTTTTAAATTACAACTGGCCAGGAAATGTAAGAGAGCTCGAAAACTTTGTAGAAAGGACAGTTATTCTTACTCCAAATGAATATATCCAAGAAAAAGATCTTCCGCCTTATATTCTTTACGGCAATTCAGGAGATATAGTTACACAGACCAGACTTTCGGGAAAAACAATAAAAGAGATGGAAAAAGAGATGATTTTAAGAACCCTTGAAGAGACAGACGGAAACCGAACCAGAACGGCTGAAATACTAGGAATAAGCAGAAGGAAACTTCAGATTAAATTAAAGGAATATGGAGTAAACAGATAACACTTTCTTTTAAGAAATCAGTGTCAGATCTGGTCTGAACCAGTACACTTTAAATATACAAATTTTAAACCTGCCGGTTCAAACTACCTGAATCAGAGCCGGCGGATTTAAATTTACTGATAAACCTGAAATCTTTTAAAAGCAAAAGTAATAGCTTGGATTTTTCTATCTGACAAATGTTCTAGGGAAGAGAGTAATCATTTTGTAAAGTCCTGAAATTCTTTTCTTAATTCCTTTCCCGTACAATAAGTCCAGAATACCCTTTATTCCGCTGTAAACTTTTTTACTGTGGGGATGCCACCACATATTTCTTTTTACAAAAGGCATGATGTCGTTGACTATGACCTGAGGTTCGGTCATTTCAGCAAACCCGATTTCACCATGAGTTCTTCCAATACCTGACTCCTTGAATCCGCCCCATGGAGTTTCAGCAAGACCGTGACTCATCAGATGATCATTTATTGTTACAGCTCCTGCTTTTATTCGCGACGCTGTCTTTAAAGCATTTTTTCTGTCTGAAGACCATACTGATGCCGTAAGTCCAAGATTTGAATCGTTGGCATAAACAACAGCCTCATCCATATTCTTTACTTTCATGATACCTATTACAGGGCCAAATGTTTCTTCCCTCATTACAAGCATATCATGGTTTACATCAGTAAGTACGCATGGACACAGGAGATTGTTCCATTCATTTTGTTTTTCACACTTTGATTGCGCAAAAACAACAGCACCTTTTTCCAGGGCCTCATCAATATGTCTTTTTACAGTTTCAACCTGTTTCTGAGTTGTCATTACACCAATATCAACGTTGAAATCCTCATCGTAGCCGACTCTTAATTTCTCCACTTTTATTTTCATTTCATCGAGAAATTTATCGTAAATATCCTCATGAACATAAACCCTTTCAACACCTCCGCAGGATTGCCCTGCATTTTGAAAACCTGCCCAGATTATTCCGTCAACACTTCTTTTTATATCTGCGTCTTTGCAGACCAGAGCAGCATCGTTTCCTCCAAGCTCGAGACTCACTGGTGTAAGAGTTTCAGCTGCCTTTCCCATCAGATATTTACCGACAGGGACTGAACCTGTAAAAAAAAGCTTGTCAATGCCGTTTGCAAGAAATGCATCTCCCGCAACCTTCCCGGGCATATTGACATAATTAAAAACATTTTCAGGAAGACCTGCTTCTTCAAAAACCTCTTTTAAAATTCTGCCGACCATCTGAGTTTCTGCAGCAGTTTTAAGAACAACAGCATTTCCTGCAAGTAATGCCATCACAACTTCTGCAAAAGGAATTGCAAACGGATAATTCCATGGAGAAATAATCCCTACAACGCCAAACGGCACTCTTTTGATTCTGCTGATCTTATTTGAAAGCAGAATGCTTCCGGGTTTTAAATATCTGGTTTTAAGAAATTTTTTTGCTTTTTTTGCGTAATATGATGCTGACATGGCTGTAGGTAAAATTTCAGTTATAACTGCATCAACTCTTGTTTTTCCGTTGTCTCTGGAAATTGTTTCTGCAATTTCGTCACATTTTTCGCAGATAATATAACTCAGTTCCTTTATTAAAGCAGATCTTACACTGACAGGATTTTTTTCCCAGTCTCTTTGCGCTTTTTTTGCATTTTCAATGATTGTTTTCAATGAATTTACCGAATCAATCTTCACAGAGCCTGTTGTTTCCCCTGTGGCTTTGTTATATGAAACAGTAAACTCCTGAGCTGATGCGTTTTCCTGAAACATCTCCGCCCTCCTTGATAATTTTTTATGATGAATTATTCCAAATGACTTTAAGTCATTTAAGCATAAAAGATCAGGATTTACAATTTATAAATTAAAACGGCCGGATACTTAATACCCGGCCGTTTAATAAAGAAGAGGAAAGAAAGTTATGAGTATATCTAAACCTGATTATGCAGCTCTTGATCTGGTTTTACAGCATTCTCCGCCTTCTGCGCATCCACCTTTACAGGAGCACTCTCCGCCGTCACAGCATGCAGTTTCATTTTTAAGATGTTCAGGGACTTCTACATTTACTGGTGTATTGTCAATTTCCAGAAAACCTCTGCCTTGGCAGTGAGGACATAATGAACCTGATTTTATTATTCTTGTAACACCTTCTCCAAGATGGACTACCTGAAACGGTATTTTGTTTTCTGCCATAAAACCTACGAGCCATCTTGAAAAAACCGGATTTTTCAGATCTATATAATCAAAAGTACCCTGACCAAGTTTTGTTATTGTTTTTATCTGAAATGATTTCATAACCTTTGACTGTTTTTTTGTCACTTGGAATCTCCTTTAAGAATTACAGATTTCTTCTGCCCATGATTTAATTTCATCCATGCTGTCGTCCGGATCACCGTCAATTTTAAGTCCGTCTGCAATAAGATTTCCTCCAAGATCTCTTACCTTGTCTTCTATTGCATCAACAGCCCCGCAAAAATATGTATAGGATGAATCACCACAGCCGAAGACAGCCACTTTTCTTCCTGAAAGATCAGCTTTTTTCATATCATCGTAAAATGGCAGGAAATCATCCTGAAGCTCAATTTCATCATCTCCCCAGGTTGATGAACCTAGTAAAAGAATATCGTAACCAGAGGTTTCTTCAGGTGATATAAAAGAGACATCTTTGGAAGTTACATCAAACCCTTTTGAAGAAAGAGTTTTTTCTATGATTTCAGCAGTTGTTTCAGTGTTTCCTGTTGTTGATCCGTAGACAATTAATATTTTATCCATAAAACCTCCCGATGTTTAATTTTTGTTCATAATACTCCTTCCACTAATAGTGTCAACTAAAAAAATTAGATATATCTAATTGATTAACTAAAAAAATTTTTTCCACACATTAAGTATTTTAATTTAAAAGGTTTTTATCACTTTCAGATTTTCAGATTTATTAAATAAATTAAGGAGAAAACTTCATAAGAATATATTCTGAATTAATATTTATAAATGCGCAGTAATATTTATAAAAAAACAGCTTAACATCACAATCAATTTCGGTTAAAAGGATAAGTTCGGCCTCAATAAAGGCCTAAAACTGTTTTTTAAAAAAAGAGTATGAATCATGATAAGACTTATTTTGCTTTTGTCGCTTTTAACAGCCTTCCCTCCCCTTGCAACAGACATGTATCTTCCTGCGCTTCCAACCCTTGCAAAAATCTGGAACCAGCCTGTTTACCTTATAAATCTAACCCTTGTAATATTTTTTGCCGTCTACTGCATTTTCATATTAATTTACGGCCCATTATCTGACAAATACGGAAGAAAACCGCCTCTTTTATCAGGAATAGCAGTTTATATAATTTCATGTTTTTTATGCGCTGCATCATTTAATGTTTACATGCTTATTTTTTCAAGAATTCTCCAGGCAGCTGGAGCGGCATCTGCTGCCACAATAGCTCTTGCCATTGCAAAAGACAGATTCCCCCCAAACAAAAGAGAAAGGGTTTTAAGCTATATAGCAGTCATTATTGCACTTGCTCCGATGCTTGCCCCCATGATCGGAAGTCTTGTGCTCATTTTTTTCAACTGGCGCTGGATTTTTATTATCCAGGCAGTTTTCGGAATTATTTCTTTTATTTTTGTATTCTTAATGAAAGAATCAAATCTCAATAAAAAAGATGTATCAGCAAAAGAACTTACCAAAGGTTTTGGCAAGGTATTAAAAAACAAAAATTTCACCTTTCTCATTGTATGTTTTTCAATGCTCTGCCTTCCTATTTTTGCATTTATAGCCGCATCTTCATTTATATATATAAATGTATTCAAAATAAGTGAAACCATGTTTTCAGTTTTTTTTGGGATCAATGCAGTTGCTGTTATGGCTGGTTCAATGACATGTGCAAGATTCGGTTATAAAATAGGAACATCAAGACTTATAAATATTGGTATCTTAGGCGGAGTTTCAGGCGGTATACTTATGCTTCTAAAAGTTTTTGAAGGGCCTTTTCAGTTTACAGTTCCAATGGCTGTTATCTCATACACATTCGGACTCAGCAGACCGCCGTCAAACAACCTGATACTTGAACAGGTGACAGAAGATACAGGAACTGCCTCATCTTTGATGATTTTTTCATATTTTATCCTTGGAGCAGTCTCAATGGCAGTTGTATCGTTTGGCTGGCCTGATAAAATTATATATATCGGCTCACTTGCATCCCTGTGCGGGCTGATATCATTTATTCTCTGGTGTTTTATCAAACCGTATATAGTTTTTGACCTGAAAAAATAAAAAATCCCGAATCTGCATCCGGGATTTTTTATTTAATGAGTATATTCAATAATTTTAATGTCAGGACCAACTTTTTTTATGACAGCATCTCTCATGTTTGCATAATGGGGACATGGATATCCTATTGGATTTCCCCTTGAAATACACGATGCAAAGGCAATAACTTCAACTCCCCTGTCAACCATAATCTTTGCTCTCTGGATTGCACGTTTGCCCGGACATCCGCCGCAGGAAACAAATCCAGTTATTTCACAGGGGCCGATTTCTTCAAAAGCAAGCTTACCTTCAGAGGCAACTTTAAAATCTGTTGTTCCCGGACACAAATCTTCAGTCTGCTGACATCTGATGATTCCAGCTTTTTTCATTTATTAAATCCCCTCACTACTTAGTAATTTCCAGCATTTTATTTTTTATCAAGAAATCCGAGTTTGTAATAAAAGCTGTCTGCAAGTGCCTGCCAGCTTGCTTCTATTATATCTTCTGAAACTCCGATTGTAGTCCAGATATTGTCTTCATCTCTTGAATCAATAAGAACCCTTACCTTTGATTCAGTACCGCCGCTTCCGTCAAGAACCCTTACCTTGAAGTCAACAAGATGCATATTCTTGATACAGTCAAAGAATGATGAAAGTGCTTTTCTCAATGCATTATCCAGAGCGCTGACAGGCCCGTGGCCCTCTGCAGCAGTAATTTTCTCTGCTCCATTGACTGCAATCTTTACCATTGCATGGGATGAGCATAAGCGGTCCAGATCCTTTTCAACTGTCACCCTGAACGACTTAAATTCAAAGGGAGGCTTAAACTCTCCTGTAAGCCTTGACATGAGAATCTGAAAAGATGCATCAGCCGCCTCATACTGATAGCCCATCTGCTCGAGATTTTTAATCTCATTGACTATAAATCTGCTGTCAACTTTTGAACTGTCAAGATTGATTCCAAGCTCTTTTGCCTTGTATTCAATATTACTCTTACCTGAGTAATCAGACACAATAACTCTACGCTCATTTCCAACAAGTTCCGGAAGCATGTGTTCGTATGCTCTTGCATCTTTTTGGACAGCACTTACATGAACTCCGCCTTTATGAGCAAAAGCACTTTTGCCAACAAAAGGCCTGTTGTTTAAGGGAGGAACATTTGCAGTTTCACTTACAAACCTTGAAACGCTTTTAAGTTTTTTGAGATTCTCGTCTGAAATGCAGTTTTTTCCCATTTTAAGTGCAAGAACAGGAATAATTGATGTTATGTCAGCATTTCCGCATCTTTCTCCATAACCGTTAACTGTTCCCTGCACCATAACAGCGCCGGCCCTGACGGCTTCAACTGAATTTGCCACTGCAAGACCTGAATCATTGTGTGCATGAATCCCTATTCTCAAGCCGGAAATATCTTCAAACCTTTTTTCAAAAAAAGCCATTACTGTATTGACAGTCTCTGAAACCTCATGGGGAAGAGTCCCTCCGTTTGTATCACATAGAACAAGAAAAGAGGCTCCTCCTTCATATGCCGCTGCAAGGGTTTCAAGAGCATAATCCGGATTATCCTTGAACCCGTCAAAAAAATGTTCTGCATCATAAATGATTTCACGGTTTTTTTCCTTAAAATAAGAAACCGATTCATTTATCATCTTAAGGTTGTCTTCAAGAGTGTTGTTCATTATTTTAACAACATGAAGATCCCATGTTTTTCCAAACAAGGTTACAGCCGGTGCACCGCTTTTTAAAATAGCCTGAATGCTTGGATCTTCATCGCAGGTAAAACCAGATCTTCTTGTAGCGCCGAATGCTGTAAGCTTTGAATTTCTAAATTCAATCTTTCTGGCTTCTTCAAAGAAAATAGTATCTTTGGGATTAGATCCCGGCCAGCCTCCTTCGATATAATGCACGCCAAATTCATCAAGTTTTTTTGCTATTTTAAGTTTGTCTTCAGCAGTAAAATTTATGTTTTCCCCCTGGGAACCGTCTCTCAGGGTGGTATCATATAAATAGACTTCCGGCATCAATCACCTTCCTGTATTAATTGCAGAAAATTCCGGAGAAAAAATTTCTCCGGATATTTATCACTGCTATCTGTTAGTAGGACGAAGTGCTCTTACTGCGGCACCTGCCTGCCACATTTCAGAGTCGTGTATTTCTTTAAGTTCCTTATCAAGCTTTTCTCTGTAATCCGGAGCTGTGTTTACTGTCATTACAATTTCAGTTTCCCTGCCTGTTTTAACAGAATTGTAAAGATCTTCAAAAACTGGTTTTACAGCTTCCTTGAACTTCGGAGACCAGTCAAGAGCCCCTCTTTGTGCTGTTGTTGAACAGTTGGCATACATCCAGTCCATTCCGTTTTCGCCGACAAGACGGATAAGTGATTCTGTAAGCTCTTCAACAGTTTCATTGAAGGCTTCACTTGGAGAATGTCCGTTTTTCCTTAAAAGATCATACTGGGCTTCCATTACACCGCGAAGACATCCCATAAGAACGCCTCTTTCGCCTGTAAGGTCTGAATAAACTTCTTTTTCAAATGTTGTGTGGAAAAGATAACCTGAACCGATTACTATACCAAGTGCAAGACATCTTTCCTTTGCTCTTCCTGTATAATCCTGATGAACTGCAAAACTTGCATTAAGTCCGTTTCCTTCAAGGAAATTAACCCTTACAGAACGCCCTGATCCTTTTGGAGCAACAAGAATAACGTCAACATTTTCAGGAGGAATAACATTTGTCTGATCTTTGTAAACAACAGAAAAACCGTGAGAGAAATAAAGAGCATCACCTTCATTGAGGCAGTCTTTGATTACAGGCCAAAGCTGTGACTGTCCTGCATCTGAAAGAAGGTACTGGATAACTGTTGCCTTCTTAGCAGCTTCTTCAATCGGGAAAAGTGTTTCTCCGGGAACCCATCCGTCCTTTACAGCCTTGTCCCATGAAGCACTGTTCTGTCTTTGTCCGATTATTACGTTGATGCCGTTATCTCTCATGTTCATGGCCTGTCCCGGACCCTGAACGCCATAACCGATAACTGCAACAATTTCATCTTTTAAAACCTCTCTTGCCTTGTCCATTGTGAACTCGTCAGAGGTTATTACTTCTTCGTCTACACCGCCAAAATTAATAATAGCCATTTTTTCTCCATTAAAATTTATTTCTTGAATTTAAAAAACCGGTGTCTGACCAGAAACCAGACACCGTCACTTTTCTATTTTGAGCCCCTTGCAAGGGCAACACAGCCTGTTCTTACAACTTCCTTGATTCCAAGAGGCTTGAGCATGTTGAGAAGAGCCTCGAGCTTGTCTTCATCTGCAGACACCTGAATTGTATAGTGATCAGGGCCTGAGTCAACAATTTTGCATCTGAAAATATCAACAATTCTAAGTACTTCAGCTCTTATGCTCGCTGTTGCATTGACTTTTATAAGAGCAAGTTCCCTGCTTACAAATTTTTGATCTGTATAGTCAAATACTTTTATAACATTTATAAGCTTGTTAAGCTGTTTTTTTATCTGCTCCACAATTGCCTTGTCGCCTGTAGTAACCATTGTAACTCTTGAAAGCCCGGGTTCTGTTGTTTCTGCAACAGAAAGACTGTCAATATTATAGCCTCTCCCGCTGAAAAGGCCTACTATCCTTGAAAGAACTCCAGGCTTATTGTCCACAAGAATTGATAAAATACTTTTTTCTTCCATTTCTCAAACCTCCTGATTTATACCAAAAGCATCTTGGTAATTGGAGCTCCCGCAGGAACCATAGGATAAACGTTTTCTTCCCTGTCAACAACAAATTCCATAATAACAGGACCCTCAGTTTCAAGACCTTTTTTAAGGGTTTCTTCTACCTCAGAAGGTTTCATAGCCCTGAAACCCTTAGCGCCGTATGCTTCAGCGAGCTTTACAAAATCAGGGGCATGAGACATGTCTGTTCCTGAATAGTTCTTGTTGTAGAAAAGTCCCTGCCATTGTCTTACCATTCCTAGAAAACGGTTGTTTAAAATAACTATTTTTACCGGAAGATTATACTGAACAACGGTTGCAAGTTCCTGGCTGTTCATCTGGATACTTCCGTCACCAGCAACATCAACAACAAGTGCATCAGGTTTTCCTGCCTGTGCTCCCATTGCCGCAGGAAACCCGTAGCCCATGGTTCCGAGACCACCAGAAGTTAACCAGTTGTCAGGATTTTTAAAATGATAGTACTGGGCTGTCCACATCTGATTCTGGCCAACCTCAGTTGCAATTATTGCCTCACCCTTTGTAAGTTCGAAAAGTTTTTCAATAACATACTGAGGTTTGATAACTTCATCATTTTGCTCATATCTTAAAGGAGTAGTGCTTTTCCATTCTTCAATTGTTTTTTTCCAGCCTTCTCTTTTAGGAGCGACTGCATCCTTATCTTCTTTTTCCAGAAGACAGTTCAGAGCTTCAAGGGTTTCCTTGCAGTCTCCAACTATGGGGATATCAACTGAAACATTTTTGTGAATTGATGTCGGGTCAATATCAATATGAACTATTGTTGCATTGTCTGCAAACTCGTCTGTTTTGCCAGTTACCCTGTCATCAAATCTTACACCGACTGCAAGCATCAGATCACTTTCAGATATTGCCATATTAGCTCTGTAGGTTCCGTGCATTCCAAGCATTCCAAGCCAGTTGTCATCTGTGCCGGGAAAAGTTCCAAGGCCCATAAGAGAAGTTGTAACAGGAATATCTGTAAGTTTTGCAAATTTTGTAAAGGCTTCGCTGGCCTTTGCAAGAGCTATTCCGCCTCCGCCGAAAATAATTGGTTTTTCTGCTTTTTTGATCAGCTCAACAACTCTTTGAAGCTGCTTCATATTCGGCTTGTATGTAGGGTTGTATGAAGCCATCTTTATTTCTTTAATATTTTTATAAAGAGTTTTTGCATTTGTTACATCTTTCGGGATATCGATCAGAACAGGTCCGGGTCTTCCGGTTCTCGCAAGATGAAAAGCTTCCTTGATTGTATATTCAAGGTCATTGATATCTTTAATAAGGTAGTTATGCTTGGTGCATGGCCTGGTTATTCCAACAATGTCAACTTCCTGAAAAGCATCGTTACCGATAAGAGATGTAGGCACCTGTCCTGTAATGACAACCATTGGAATTGAATCCATATAAGCTGTGGCAATACCTGTAACAGTATTTGTTGCTCCGGGACCTGAAGTAACCATTGCAACTCCGACTTTTCTTGTAGCCCTTGCATATCCGTCTGCTGCATGAACAGCGCCCTGTTCATG
The DNA here is from genome assembly GCA_050253255.1 of Desulfobacteraceae bacterium. Classification (GTDB taxonomy): domain Bacteria; phylum Desulfobacterota; class Desulfobacteria; order Desulfobacterales; family JACKCP01; genus JACKCP01. The sequence continues at coordinate 17,416 of JBFWJK010000046.1, forward strand.
TCTTACAAGAATATGTCTGATATCAGTATTTGTCAGCTCATGATAATAATCAATAACAGCACCGCCGGGATAACCGAAAACTGTGTCAACTCCCTCATCTTTAAGAGCTCTCCACAAAATTTGTGCTCCTGTCAACTCATCCATGTCATCCATCCTTCAAGTTTGTTTATTTAAATTTAATCTTCCCTCAATACAGCACCGAAATTCGCAGAACTTACATTTCTGCTGTATCGTGCCATATACCCCTTTTTTATTTTAGGCTCAGGCTTTTCAAGATTTGAAAGCCTGGCTTTAATCTCTTTTTCATCAACTTTAAGCTCAATTTTTTTGGAGGGTATATCAATGGAAATGATATCACCTTCATTTACAGCGGCAATAACTCCTCCCTGAATTGCCTCGGGAGAAACATGACCAATTGCAGCACCTCTTGTACCGCCGGAAAATCTTCCGTCCGTAATAAGTGCAACATCAGCATCAAGTCCCATTCCTGCAATTGCAGAAGTAGGAGTAAGCATTTCTCTCATTCCCGGACCGCCCATGGGACCTTCATATCTTATAACTATAACATCGCCTTTTTTTATTTTACCGTTGAGTATTGCATCGGTTGCATCTTCTTCTGAATTAAAAACCCTTGCAGGCCCTTCATGGCGCATCATTTCTTCCCTTACAGCAGACTGTTTCACAACACAGCCGTTTTCAGCAAGGTTTCCAAACAGTACAGCAAGCCCTCCGACTTTATGATAAGGATCATTTACAGATCTTATTACATCACGGTCTCTTACAGCGGCATTTGCAATATTTTCACCTACAGTTTTTCCAGTTGCAGTCACAAGATCTGTATTGATCGCACCTGTTTCAGAAAGTTCCTTTATTACAGCCTGAATTCCTCCGGCCATATTCAGATCTTCAATATGATCTTTTCCTCCCGGACTCATGGAACAGATATGAGGAGTCTTTGCACTTATTTCATTAATCATGGAAAGATCAATTTTAACTCCTGCTTCATGAGCTATTGCAGGAAGATGCAAAACTGTATTTGTTGAACATCCAAGGGCCATATCAACAGCAAGCGCATTCTGGAATGCCTTTTCAGTCATTATGTCCGAAGGCCTGATATTTTTTTCGAGCAGCTCCATTATTTTCTGGCCTGTCATTTTTGCAAGTCTTATTCTTGCAGCCATTACAGCAGGGATTGTTCCGTTTCCAGGAAGTGCCATTCCAATGGCTTCAGTGAGGCAGTTCATTGAGTTCGCTGTAAACATCCCGGAACATGACCCGCATGTAGGGCACGCAGAATCTTCAATCTCAAGAAGCTCGTCTTCAGTCATTGTATTGTTTCTTACTGCTCCCACTGCTTCAAAAACTGAAATAAGATCCACTTTTTCATTCT
>JBFWJK010000047.1:0-18765 GCA_050253255.1 Desulfobacteraceae bacterium
TCAATTACATAGTTGTTTTCCTGCTGGATGGAATCGTTCAATTCCTTTGCAATTGGGTTCATTTCAATTCCTTTAAAATTATATTAATATTTTGAATTAATTATAAAAATGCATGATTATCGGTGTGCTTATTACAAAGCATTTGCAAAAGTGTCAAGTAAGTAGTGAATAACAGTCATAGAAAGATTTTTTATAAATTAATGCGTTGATAAAACTCCCTTTTAATTGAAAAGTTCATCTGTTGCAGCAAGAATGTCAAAAGGTGGATCAAATCCGATTTCAGCCGCAGTCTGAAGATTGAAGGATATTTTAGGCGATGCGTTGTCAACCATATTGAGACTGGATGGTTTTTTACCCTCAAGAATCTGAATTACCATATCTGCAAGAAAATCGCCTCTTTTGGAAAAATCAAGAGTTGAAAATCCCATCAAAGCTCCTGCCTTTACATATTGTGAGCCGTTACGGGCAAAACTTGCAATGTCATTTTCGTTTAAATATGAAATAAGTTTAGAAACATTATTTTTATTTAAATCAAAACATAAAAGAGAAGGCATGAAAAAGGCATCGATTCCTTTATTTTTGAGAGCCTTAAGGCCTTCAAGGCAATCAGCCGCATCTTCGCTTTTTATTTTATATTCCATTATTTCAAAACCGGCTTTAAGGCTCACTTTTTTTGCTTCTTCAAGATTTGTATATTTTCTTCCGCTTTCAGTGTCAGGATAAATAAGACCGAGTTTTTTAAATCCAACAACTTCATGGAATATTTTGAACATTCTTTCAAATCTTTCAGGTACGATTCTTACAGTGAAATTTTCTGTTCCTGAATCTTTTTCACTTTTTACAAAGCCTGAACCTACAGCATCAGAAACCCCCATTGCTATCACAGGTGTTTTTTTGTTGTTGAATTTCAGAAGAGCTTTTGTTGCATCTGTTCCTGCTGAGATAATAAGAGAAATATCTTCCCCTGACATAAGAAAAAGAGCTTTTTCTTCAAGAAGTCTGGTGTTGTCCCATCCGGGACTGAAGCTTAAGTCTTTGGGAAATTCAATTTTTTCCATCCATCCTTTTTTTTCAAGAGAATTTTTATATGCTTCATTTGTCTTTTCAAAAATCCAGTAATTCCCGCCTTCAAGATAACCTATCTTAAATTTTTCCTGAGAAAAGCCGGCTGCTGGAAATAAAAAGAAAAACAATAATAAATAATTAAGTGGTTTTATAAACATTCAGATTTAATCCTTATAAATCAAGCTATTGTCATTACAGTTTCAGGTGATCCGTGAACCTTTGGGAAAGTTCTCTGCATTACAAGTATTCCCATAAGCCCGTCCGGCCCGTAAAAACCGCTGAATTTAGAGTATGCCTTTTCCTTTATGATTTCATTTTTTCTTGTGACGTACTCAGTATTTTCGTCTTTAGTAAAATAAGCTTTCTGAATTTTCCAGTATTTTCTGTATTTATATCCTTTTAATACATTTTCAAGAATATTTCTGCATTTTATTCCCGATTCATTCCCAAGGTAAAAAACTGATTTGCTTCCCCAGTTTATTTCGAGATCGCTGCCAGCGTATTTCAGAAAGTATTTCCTCTTACTCTGGGGCAGCTGACAGAATTTTTCTATTGAAAAGTTTTCACCGTTTTCAAGATGAAGACCGTTTGGAGTTACAAGTGAGTTGAAAGGAAAGATATCTCTTATTTCATCAGAAAAAAATTTTTGTGTTTTTTCGTGAAAAGGGAAAACAAGAGGCATTTTCTGGTCAAACAGAACAGACGGAAAAAGGTCGTAAAAAAGTTCATTTTTTCTGTATTTTTCAAGACGAAATCTCCTGAAATTATCAGATATCAGGCCAAGAAAAGCATGCGCTCTGATAAAATTGCAGTCGTATGATGTAACACCTTTGTCATATCCGAAATATTTTATTTGGTGCTTTCTGGTCTGACGGATGAAATATCTCATTCCCCACGGGATTGAAGCATTGTCAAGAAGATGATGTACAACCGGATCAGTATTTAAATGTCTTTTAAGAGCCCTGGAAAGCTGGAACGGCAAAGAATTGCTGAAAAGCATTTTATCATCGCTAAAGCCTCTGTGATTTTTAAAAAAACTGAAGATCTGATCGTAAATTCCCCAGGAAGAACCAGGACTTTGAATTTCAGAAATTTTACCGGGAATGACTTCGTCTGTTCTGAAAAAAACAGGTATCTGATCGTCTCTTAATGGAAGTTCCCTGTGATATTCTTTGCCGAGATAAGCTGGGAGCTCATTTATTACAAGTTCTGCAATTTCAGGATCCTCTTCCTTGGCAAGACTTTTCTGGAAAAGGGCCAGGCATATTTTCTGAAATTCTCTTATGAGTTCATATCTGCTGAAAAAATTCTTGGACTGCTTTTCATCAAAAGAATATGGTTCTGCAGAAATAAGACTGTTAAATCCTATATCAGTATTAAGTTCACTGTTTATCTGTTCATCGAGATATTTGTAAAAATCATTCATAAATCAAGCATCAGCCTTTTTGTCTGTAATTATGATTAAAAGATATAAAAAAGATGACACAATTGAAATTGCGCCTATATAGACAACGGCCTCAACATATCCGAATCCGGAAATAAAAAAACCGGCAACAACGGGACCAAGAACATTGCCTGCTTTTTCCCAGAACCTGAATACTCCCATTCCTGTCCCAACGCCCATTTTTTTGACAACCTCTGTTTCAGAAATAAATGAGGCCTGTGAGGGAACTGAAAACGACTGCGCAATCCCAAGCATTGTGACAACAATAAAAATCTGCGTAAAACCATTGAAAAAATAAAATAAAACAAGAGAAATTCCTGTAATGATTCCTCCTCCGGCTATGAAATATTTTCTTGATTTCTGAGTCTGCATAAATCCTGAAAACAAAGGGCCTGCAAAAATCACAGCAATACTGTAAGACATTATTATTCTTCCAATGTCAGACTGTAATACACCGATTTTATTCAGATAAAGCGGTGTAAAATAAAATAAAAAGCCAATAAGTGTTATTTTGGCAGGTACTGCCTGGAACAGTAAAACTCCGGTAAATTTTCTGTCTTTAAAAACTGTAAAAAGTTCTTTAAATGTAAATGGAAGCCTTTTATGATCAGTTTTTTCTGACTCTCCTGTCTTGTCTTTGTTTTTGAAGATTAAAACTGCACCGGCTGCTGCGCTGAGTGAAAAGAATGCGCTGATAAGAAAAACATCTGCATATCCTATTCTTTGTGCAAGCATCCCTCCTATAACTGTTCCGCAGATGTCTCCGCTGAAAAAGGCGGCAAGAAACGATGCCATGCCAAAAGATCTCGATTTTGCACTTGTACTGTCGATTATAAATTTCTGACAGGATATAAAAACAATTCCAAATCCGACCGCTGTAATTATCCGGAAAAAGATAAGTGAAATTATTGAATAGGAAAAAGCAGTCATGAAAAGCCCGGCAGAATTGATTAAAAGACCTGAAATAAGTACTTTGTACCATCCTCTGTGATCTGCAAATTTACCTGAGAGAGGCATTGAAACTGCAACAAAGAGCATATATACAGACATGGGAATACCTATCATAACTTCCCTGGATATTCCTGCAAACGGCTCATAAAGCTGTTCCACAAAAAGCGGAAAAAAAGAAATGGAAAAACCGTCGGCCATTATAAACAAAAAGACAACAGGTCTTATAAAATTATATTCTTTTTTTACAAGGGTTTCATCCGACTCATATTTTTTTTGAAAAAATGAATTTTGAAGTTTCTCGTCGAAATTTTTACAGCGATCTTCAATTTCAGAGCAGTTTTCAGAAATTTTTAAAATGTTTTTACCCGAACCTAGTTTTGAAATGATCTGCTTTTGTTTCCCGGTCTCACAGATTATAAGGTCTTTAAAGTGAGAAGATACTTTTTTAAATCTTAAAATCGGGAAAAATGCTTTGAAATAATAAAATACATAAAAATTGATTTTTTCAATTACTGCCTGAAATTCCTTGAAAATATTGTAGTTTTCTGTTTTGAGCGGACTCAGTTCATATGAAGAACGGTTAATATTTTCAATCATTTTTTCAATCGGCTGCTTTATGCTGTATCCTGAAAAAAAGGTTAGAAACTCAAATGTAATGAGAAAAGAAGTCATGATAACTGTAATCATGTCAAAAAGAATCTGTCTTGTCTGAAGACCAATAATTTCAGGAGAAAGTCTCATATTGAGATATCCTGCAGGCTTATTTTTTTTGTTATAGTAAAGAGTGAAACTTATATCGGTCATTTCAGGAAGCAGATTCCCGGACCGGATTTTTTCAGTTTCCTTTTGATTGAAAAACAGTGATTCTTTTTCTCCTTTTTGAATTCTTTTGAGTTCTTTGTGGTCAGCATAATACAAAAGATTTCTGTCAAGGTCGGTAATTTCAATAAATTCGAGTTCCCTGACACCGTCAAGTACATCTTTCATTGTATTTTCAAGCTTTACAAGCCTGGTTATCGGAATACCGAAATCAAGAACATATTCAATATCACTTTTTACATACTGACCTAAATTTTCACATTTGGCTTTAAGAGCAGAAACATAGCTTTTTTTAAAAAATATATAATTTTTATACGAATAAAAAATCTGGCCTCCTAGTATTACAAGAGCGCAGATAAGAAAAATTTTAAGCCTGAGATTTAAATCAAATTTCATTTTTTTGGCCTGTCTGATCGTCGGATTCAATTAAAAGGGAGCATATATGAATATAATTCAAAATCTGCCTGTTTCTTGATTGAAAAGAATTATAAACATACTGAATTTTGAGGTTGTCCGGATTCTGATTCAGAAATTTTTTTAGTGCCTGGTCAGACTCGGAAATTTTCAGAAGAGTTTCTTTTTTAAAACTGGAAAAATCGTTTTTAATCGATTCTATCTGAGTCATGTTCCTGAAAAAAGATCCGGTAAAATTATGGATACTTTTTTCCAGATTATAAATTTCATTTTGTGAATCAGTTTCTTTAAACCGGTGAAAATTATTTTCTCTTTTATCCATTACTGAAACAATCTTCCTGATTTTTGATTTCAGGGGAATTACAATAAAAAAAAACAGCAGAAATATAAGAATTAAGGCTGTTACCGGAATTACGGCTGCAAGAATTCTCAGGTTTGAAATAACCATTTCCATTATTTTGTCTGTAACGGTTTTTTTGGGAAAACCGAAAAAAAGGAAGCCTTCTGATTTTTTATCAGGAGAAAAAATCGGAATGAATATAACGTATGAGTTATTAATGATTTTTGTTTCAGGAATGTCTGTACTGCCAGTGGGAGTGTCTTTAAAAGTCTCTCCTTTTTTTGAGATGTCGGAGTGGTAGAGTATTTTATCGGAAGAGTCAAGAATACCTGAAAATTTAATATCTTCATTCTGAGACAAGAAATTTTTAAGAAGTTTTTCCATTCCTTCAAAATTATCAAGAGGTTTCCCAAATGACAGGGATTGTTCAATTTTTCTTTTTAAATTTTTTCCTCCGGCTTCATATGTGGATATGAGAGACTTTAAATAAACATGTTCAAAGGATGAAATGCTTAGAACCGAATTAAGTGAAATGGTTAAAACAAGAATTGTAAGTGCTGAAATAAATATTTTTGTCTGAAATCTCATAAATTAATTAACTTCTTTCAGTTCCCTTTGTAAATAATTGAAAGCATTGTAATATCATCTGACTGAGGTTCAGTTTCAGCAAAAATATCGATTTCCTGCTTTATTTTTTCTATATATCCGCTTGATTTGATGAAATCTTGAGACTCAATGATTTTTTTAAGCCTTTGCTCTGAAAACAGGTTTTTCATATTATTCATTGCTTCAGTAACACCATCCGTGTAAAGGAAAATCATATCCCCTTTATCTAGTTCAATTTCCATTTCCTTGTATATTATGCCTTCAACTGCACCTGCAACAGGGCCGCTTATTCCTTTTTTATAAAAAACCTCATTATTTCTTTTAATAACAGGGGGATTGTGACCCGCGTTTGCATATCTGATTTTTCCTGTTTCAATATCCAAAACTCCAACAATCAGAGTTACAAACATGGAGTTTGGGTTGTCCTTGCTTAAAACTTCATTAACGCTCATCATAATTGAAGCCGGTGAATTATCTGTTTCTGCATTTGTTTTTATGAGAGTTTTTGTTATTGCCATGAAAAGAGCTGCCGGAACACCTTTGTCAGAAACATCTCCAATTACAAAGCAAAGGCTTTTTTCATCTATAAAAAAGAAATCATATAAATCGCCTCCAACTTCTTTTGCAGGTTTTAAATAAGCATAAATATCAAATTCATTCCTGTCAGGAAAAGGCGGAAAAATTTTGGGGAGAAGCCCAAGCTGGATATCCCTTGCTATATTCAGCTCACTTTCTATTCTCTGCTTTTCAGCTGTGGTATCCACAAGAAGTTTTATGTTTTTCTGAAGTTCTTCAAACATGAATACAAATGCTTTTGTAAGAAGACCGGCTTCGTCCTTTCTGTTGATCGGGAACTCTTTTTTCAGGTTTTCAACAAGATCAGGTGAGGTAAGATCCTTCTCAGGAATGGTTTTTAAATTTTGAGTAAGTTTTTTCAGCGGGTTTGAAAATTTTTTAACTGCAAAGATCAAAATGATCATGCCTGTTACAAAGATCCCTGAAATAAGAAAAGAAAGACTTTTAACAAGTGAGTTTGAAGGTTTTCTAAGTTCTTTTTCAGGAACAAAAAATGAAAGATACCAGTTAAGGGCTTTTATTCTCGATGAGTAAAAATTGTATGTTTCATTGTTTATGATAATTTTGTTGTATGTGTCCTTGTCAGAAATATTTTTAAGGTTATTCAAAGTTTCGGCAGTCAAATAATCGGCGGATAAATTTAAAGGTTCAATAAGAATATCGTTTCCTGAGTTGAAAAGAAAAACGCTTCCTGAATCTGCTATTTTTATTTTGGAAAAGTTGTCTTTTAATACATCAAGAATCTGATTTATTTTTTCGTCTGTTTCCTTTTCAATCTCTGTGATGTCTGCTGTTATTCCAAGAACCCATCCTGAGTTATCAAGCATTGAAAAGTAGCCAAGCTGTTTGGAGAGGTTTTTTTCCCAGGAAAAAACACAGAATTTTTCTATGGAAGAATTTATTGAATTAATACTATTGGAAAGCGGTCTTGATTTTACATCTGAAATATTGTCCAGATTTGAGCCCAGGCCTTTACGGGCTGTAGAAAAAATAATATTATTTGAGCTGTCCGCAATGAAGATATCAGATGAAATTTCAAGATTTTTTATCCACTCGAAAACTGTTTTTTTATTATTCAGAGCCGGATTGTAAATGGAACTTACAGCCTTGACAATTATGTCAGACTCATTTTTTATCTGACTTTTCGTGGTAATTACAGCATTCCATTTATCCAGAAGCAGATTTTTATATTTGCCTTCTGCATTAATTTTTATGATATTTTTTATATTTTCAATATTTTTGGTTTCGTTCTCAAAAACCGATCTCTTTACATCTTTGCCGGTGAAAAAAATTGTAGAACCTGTAGTGACTAGAAAAATGGCGGTAATAACCAGAAGAATTTTTGTCTGGATAGAGTAAAGCATTGTCAGGCCTTAAAAATTGAGGTTAACTGATTCTTACTGAAAATTTTATAATATTTTTATTATTTTCTCTTTTATATTCAATTGTACTGGTGAAATTTTTGATAAAATGAATTCCCAGCCCGCCGATTTTTCTGTCTTCTATAAGACTTTCAGTATCAGGTTCATCAAATTCCAGCAGGTTGAAATATTTTCCGCTGTCCTGAATCTGTACAAAAAAATTATTCTGATCAGCCCATGTTTTCAGCTCAATAAAGCCGTCATTTTTTTTGTATGCATAATCGCATATATTCAAAATTATCTCTTCGAGAACAAGTTCAAGCCTGGAACATGTCTTTTGGTCATTTGAAAAAAAAGCAAATGAGTTTAAAACCTTTTCTCTTACATATTCAAGGCTGTCCCTTTTACCCGGAACTATTATATCTATGAATTTATCAGGGTTGTTCAACAGCTTCCTCAATTGAATCATAAATCTGAAAGATTACGTCAAATCCCGAAATTTCAAATACTTCAAGAACAATTCCGTTCAACGAACAAAGCTTTAAACTTCCCTGTTCTGCTTTTACGAGCTTTCCGGCAGAAAGAATGCTTCTTAGCCCGGCGCTGCTTATATACTCCAGGTCTGCAAGATCAGCTACTATATTTTTGCCGCCCTGGCTCAGAACTTTTTTGACTTCCTCCTCAAAAAGAGAGGAATTGGATGCGTCCATTCTTCCAGATACTTTTATAATATTCGATTCTTTAATTATTTCTGTTTCAAATTTCATTATCAACGTCCCGTATGTTTTGTTTGACAAGCTGTAAAAATATTTTTCACTTTAAACCAAAAGAACTTATTTTAAAATACTAATTGAAGAAATTAGTCTGTTTAAAATAAAAAAACATCACAAAATATTATATGTGATGTTTTTTCAAAATCAGAGGTGTTTAATTTTATGCCTTGAATAATACAGCCAGAACTTTTTCAACCTCATTTTCATCAAATATTTTTTTCCGGGGAACAATTTTTGTTATTCCGTTTGCTTTTGAAAGTCTTACAAGCCTTTTTTTCATCAGAAAATCTATTGTAGATAAAATCCAGCCCTCACCGCTGCTTTTAACCCAGAATTTTGTACCCCTGGAATAGATCATATCTCTTAAGTGTCTGAATCTTATTCCATTTTTGTGTCTGGAAATAATATCAATCACATCTTTTGTTCTGTTTCTTCTGTGTGCAAGAATTTCTCTGATTCTTTTTTTAGGCTCAGTTACAGGTCTTCCGTGAGCCGGCAGAATTACTTTTAAATTTTTAAGATTGAAAACTGTCTGAAGACTTCTGCAGTAGTCCTCGATATCAGACCTTGGAGGACCAAGCCATGTTATGATATTTTGTAAAATATTGTCTCCGCAGAACATTATACCTGTCTGCTCGTTGAAAAGAGCAATGTGATCATCGCAGTGACCTTTTACAGGAATAATCCTCCAGTCTTTTTCACCGTCATTGATTTTGTCATTTTCACTTATGATGATGTCAGGGTCATTTAAAAATTTGAGTCCGAAAATATGGGGAAAAATAAGATCCCATCTCCCTGCAGCTTTTGTTCTTTCCTCTTTCCAAAGAATTCTTACAGGAGAGCCTGAAACTCTGTGTTTACGGATAAGTTCCTTTTTTGATGTCAGAACCTCGGCCATCTGCCTGGTAAGGCAGACTTTTGCTTTTGTAAATTTTCTTATTCCCTGGAGGCCGGAAAAGTGATCTCCGTGGGAGTGGCTGGGAATTATACAGGCGGGTTTGAATTTAATCCCTTTTTTTTTGATATCCTCAAGAATTTTTAAATATTCTTTTCTGAAAAATCTCAGGTCATAAAAAGTTCCGTATCCGCTGTCAAAAATTATCCCTTTTTCCCCTGCAATGACATAGATGTTTGCCGGCGGCTTGAACATTGACCAGCGGAATTTCTGTGTTATGCAGTAGATATTTTCCATTACTTCTCTCATGATTCCCCCGATTTGGCATACAGACAAAAAAGCAAAGCTTTAATATTTTTTGAAATAAGTCAATAATTTTATTTCAGCCAATCATCTGATTCATGGTAAAAATCGGGATACAGATTGCAAAAACTATAAATCCTATTACAACAGCCATGAAAACAATAATAAGGGGTTCAAGCATAGAAGTTAATGTGACAATGAGATCTTCTGTTTCAGACTCATAAATATCGGCAACCTTTGCAAGCATGTCTTCAAGGTTTCCGCTTTTTTCACCTACTGCAATCATCTGGGTTGTGATTTCAGGGAAAATATTTTCACGTTCAAGAGAATATGCAAGTCCGTCGCCCCGTTCCACACCGTTTTTTGCTCTTAAAAGGGCATCTTTAAAAATTCTGTTTTCTACAATGTTTATTACAATATCAAGAGACTTTAAAATTGGGACATCATATTTTACAAGTGATGACAGAATTCTTGAAAATCTTGCGGCAATAATTTTTTTATTGAGATCTCCGAAAAGGGGGATTTTTATTACAAGGTTGTCCATGAAGTAACCTGTTTTTTCATTTTTAAACAGATATCTTATCAACCCTGGAAAAAGAACGATCATACCCATGAGAAGCCACCAGAAATTTTTTACAAAATCGCTTGACGCTATCAGAAAAACTGTAATTGCTGGCAGCTGCTGGTTCATGTCAGAAAATATGGAAACAATTTTTGGAACAATCATTGTCATAAGTATAATTAAGACAATAATTCCAAAAAACATCATGAGAATCGGATAGGCAAGGGCTGATCTGATTTTTGATTTTCTTTTTTCAGATGTTTCCATTAAATCAGCTATACGTTCCATTACAATTTCAAGAGTTCCGGCAGCTTCAGCAGCTTTTATCATGTTGATATAAACTGATGTGAATGTTTCAGGATAATTTGACAATGCTTCAGCAAAGCTTTTGCCTGATTCAACTTCGTCCTTTACCTTGGTAAGTATTGTTTTAAGCGCTTCTGACCTCATCTGAGCCGCAACTGACTTAAGAGCCCCTACAAGATGAAACCTTGCAGATAAAAGTGTTGATATCTGCCTTGTGGCAAGTGCAATTTCCTTGGTCTTTATTTTTTTTCGGAAGAGTGAATTTAAAAACGGTGATGAGGAATTAGAATCTTTTTCAGTTTTAACTTCTTTGAGTGAAACAGGATAGAGATTTTTTTCCCTGATTTTTGTTTTGGCATTTTCAGGGCCGTCTGCATCTATGATCCCTTTTTTATTTTTACCGTTTTTTGTAAGCGCCTGGTATTCAAATACTGCCATAGTCAGTTTATCCGGTTTAAAATTGAAATTTAGATAATGAAGATACTATAAACAGAAGCACTTCATCAATTTATATTTTGAAGTTACTGAATATCAGGCTTGATTTAAATAAAAAAATTGAATTGTAAATTATAAAAATGTATTTAATTTAACCTTGATAGTACGAACTGAATTTAACGATTTTAAGGAGATAAAATATGCCTATTTACGAATATCAGTGCAATGACTGCAAAGAGGTTTTTGAGTGCCTTGTATTTCAGGGTGAAGAAGAAAAAATAGAGTGTAAAAAATGCAGAAGTTTAAATGTAAAAAAACTTCTTTCAACAGGATCATTCCGGCCAAACGGAATTCCAAAGGGGAAGGGCGGTTTTAATCCTCCTCCCCGTGCCTGCAGCAACGGAGGCGGCTGAGGAATTTAATTTTCCGGGCAGTTTGACTGGTTTTACCTATTCTAAAGTTCCCTTTGTGTTCATCGGGAACTTTTATTTTTTTAGCCTTGACTTTAATTATCCGGCTAAATATTTGTTGACTTATCCGAGCTGAATTAAAGGTTTCATATAGTTTTGTATTAAAACTTAAAAGAGTTGGGGAATAAAACAATTTCGGTAGGGCTTTATAATAAAAATAAAAAAAATTTTGCAGGTTTGAACTTAAATATTGATATTTATAAAGAATAAAGTGTTGCTGCATTATTAATAAGAAAGTCATATTCCTGAAGCAGACTGTGGTACAGGAAAATATGTAAAATTTTTTTTAACAATTTAAAATATTTTTCAAAAAATTACCCCGGTAGTTTTCATTCCAACCAGAATACGGAGACAATATGAAAACAACAGATAAACGCTTCAAAGCTTACATCAATATTTTAAAAGAGGAACTACTCCCTGCAATGGGCTGTACCGAGCCTATTGCAATAGCTTATGCTGCTGCAATGGCAAGAGCGACTCTTGGTGTTTTACCTGAAAGAGTCCATATTGAAGTCAGCAGAAATATTATTAAAAACGTTAAGAGTGTTGTTGTTCCAAATACAAATGGTCTTAAAGGTATTGAAGCGTCTGCTGTTGCAGGTATAGTCGCAGGCAAAGAAGATAAAATCCTGGAAGTAATCTCTGAGATAAGTGAAAATGAACAATTAAAGATTTCAGACTATTTGAAGTCTGCAGATGTTAAGGTTACAGAATCTCCAAATAATCTTATTTTTGATATTATTGTTAATGTTTTTGCCGGGGATAATAGTGCCTCTGTTGAAATATCTTATTTTCACACCAATATTGTTTCGATTATTAAGAATGGTAAGATTGTTTATGCAAATCAAAGGTGTGATGATGCAGAGCCGGTAAATCTTACTGATCGTTCTATCTTAACTGTCAGAGATATTATAGATTTTGCAGAAACTGTTGATCTTGAAGATGTCAAAGATTTGCTGGAAAAGCAGATAGAATATAACATGGCCATAGCACAGGAAGGTATTAATAAAAATTGGGGAGCCAATGTAGGTTCAACTATTTTAGATACCTGGGGCAATGATGTAAAGGTCAGAGCAAAGGCTTTAGCCGCTGCAGGTGCTGATGCCAGAATGAGTGGATGCTCTTTACCTGTTATAATAGTCTCGGGAAGTGGTAATCAGGGAATAACAGCGTCTGTTCCGGTAATTGTTTACGCAAAAGAAATGGATGTGAGTCATGAAAAATTACTGCGTGCACTTCTTATTTCGAACCTGATTACAATTCATCAAAAAACAGGAATTGGACGTTTATCTGCGTATTGTGGAGTCGTTAATGCTGCAAGTGGTGCTGCTTCCGGGATTACCTGGCTTTATGGAGGACATTTTAAAGAGATTGCCCATACAATTGTAAATAGTCTGGCAACAGTTTCTGGTATTGTTTGTGATGGTGCAAAACCTTCTTGTGCTGGAAAAATTGCAGCAGCAGTTGAAGCAGGTCTTTTAGGTTTTTACCTGTATCAAAATAAACAGCAGTTTTATGGTGGTGACGGAATTGTAATCAAGGGTGTAGAAAATACAATTAATAATATAGGACGCCTTGGACGTGAAGGGATGTCTGAAACAGATAAGGAAATTATTCGAATTATGATAGGAGACTGAAAGTATTCATTCCTTTGTTTATTTACAATTTTTAGCATTAAAATTTCATTGGAACTTTTTTTTAAGCCTTGACTTTAAATTCCTTGATAAATATTTGTTAAACTTAAATCTTAATTCAATGTTTGTTATTTTTTATTTAAAATTTTAAAGACCCGGGAAATACAATAATGTCTGTGGATTTTTATAATGAAAATGCAAAAAATTTTGCAGATTCAACTGTAAATGTTGATATGAGTTCAATATATGAAGTTTTTCTTAAATATCTTAAAAAAGGAAGTCATATTCTTGATGCAGGATGCGGTTCAGGAAGAGATATCAAGTTTTTTATGGAAAAGGGTTTTAATGTAAGTGCCATTGATGCAAGTTGTAAACTTGCTGAAATCGCAGAAAATTTAACCGGAATAAAGGTTGAAGTCTGCAAATTTGAAAATTTTAAATCCAGTAAAAAATTTGATGCCATCTGGGCCTGTTCATCTATTCTTCATGTTCCTGAAAAACATATTAATACTGCATTTAAAAATTTGTCTGAATGTCTTAAAAAAAATGGGATTTTTTATTGTTCCTTTAAATACGGAAATGAAGAAATTAAAAGAGGCGGAAGACATTTTACAAATGCAACTGAAAAAAAACTTGTTCTATTTATAGAAAACACAAACCTTTATTTAGAAAAAGTCTGGATTACCGATGATGCAAGGCCTGAGCGTAAGAATGAAAAATGGCTTAATGCTATTCTGGTAAAAAAATAAAATGAATTTAAACAAACTTGCCAACGGTTTTAACTTAATAACTGGCGGGGCTGATGACCCTTTATTGCCAAAACTCATTCAGGCAATAAATAATGCTACTCATATTGATATTTCAGTTTCATTTATTTTAACCTCAGGACTTGAACTTTTATTTGATCCCCTAAAAGAAGCAATTGATAAAAATGCAGAAATTAGAATTTTAACATCAGATTATCTTTACATTACTCAGCCCAAAGCATTAAAAGAGCTTCTTTTACTTTGTGAAAGCGGTGCGAAAATCCGTATTTTTACATGCAGTGAAAATGTAAGTTTCCATATGAAGTCCTATATTTTTGTAAAAACACAAAATGAAAATATTATTGAAGGCTGTGCCTTTGTTGGTTCAAACAATATAAGCAGACAGGCATTGACAAAAGGCCATGAATGGTGCCTGAGACATGACTGGGAACTACCGGAAAACTCAAATAAAGCACTTGAATTTCAATATATAAAAAATCAGTTTGAAAATATATTTTTTCATCCCCAGACCATAGACTTATCTGATGACTGGCTGGATATTTACAGGCAAAACTATGAAAAATATAATCCTAAAAATTTGTTTAAATTAAAAGGCAGTTCTTTAGCTGGACCAGAACCTGTTTTTGCACCTGCTGGGATTCAGGAAGATGATCCTGGCTGGCAGAAAAAAAATAAAACTCAAAATTTACTAAGGTTTGTAAATAATGATTTTGAAGAAGACCTAGAATATATACCTACAAGTGTTCAGGAACAAGCTTTAAAAGCTCTTTCCCAGACAAGAATTGAGGGCTACAAAAGAGGTCTTGTAGTAATGGCTACCGGCATGGGCAAAACATGGCTTTCAGCATTTGACTGTAATCAGATGAAAGCCAGGAAAGTTTTGTTTATTGCACACAGGGAGGAAATTCTTCTTCAGGCTCAAAGAATTTTTATAAAACAAAATCCTGAAGCCAGAACAGGTCTTTATAACGGAGCATCGAAAACTAAAAATTGTGATTTTCTTTTTGCGTCCATTCAGACAATTGGGAAAATTAATCACCTTGAAAACTTTGAAAAAGATTATTTTGACTACATAATTGTAGATGAATTCCACCATGCCAGTGCAAAAAGCTATAAAAAACTTCTTGGATATTTTAATCCGAAATTTTTGCTTGGACTTACTGCAACACCTGAGCGTACAGATCAATCCGACATTTTATCTTTGTGTGACAATAATATTGTTTTTGAAAGTAATCTTGTAGAAGGAATAAGTGAAAATTTTCTTGTACCTTTTA
This sequence comes from Desulfobacteraceae bacterium, assembly GCA_050253255.1. Classification (GTDB taxonomy): domain Bacteria; phylum Desulfobacterota; class Desulfobacteria; order Desulfobacterales; family JACKCP01; genus JACKCP01. The sequence goes on from JBFWJK010000047.1 coordinate 14,996, forward strand.
ATTATTACGGAATTTTTGACAAATATGTAAATTATCAGGAAATACCATGGAGAAACGGGAAATTTAATCCTGAAGCACTTGATAATGCTTTTGCTACAAAAAAACGTGCACAACATATTTTTCATAACTGGAATAAATACAAACAAAAATGCAGCCTTGGATTTTGTGTATCAAAAAAACATGCTGATTTTATGGCAGATTTTTTTATTTCAAAAGGCGTGAATGCAGCATCAGTCCACAGCAGCTCGGATTTGAGAAGAAACGAAGGTTTAAGAAAACTTGAAAACAATGAAATTGATATTTTATTTACAGTGGATTTGTTTAATGAAGGGGTTGATGTCCCAATAATTGATACAATTTTAATGATAAGGCCAACAGAATCAAAAATTCTTTTTCTTCAGCAGCTTGGAAGAGGTTTGAGAAAATCTGAAAAAACAGGAAAGAATAAACTTGTAGTTGTTGATTTTATTGGTAATCATAAATCTTTTCTTAATAAGCCGTCAGCGCTTTTAAATACAGGTGAGAATAAAAAGAAAATTATCACCAAAATATCCGAAATTAAAAATCTTCCTGAGGGTTGTTTTATTAATTTTGACCCGGAACTCATAAATTTCTGGAATGAATTAAAAAAGACTTTTGTTTCTTCGGCTGATGAAAAATATATTGAACTTGAATCTGAACTTGGTCACAGACCTACTGCATCTGAATTTTTTCTTTCAGGTTATTCTTTTTACAAATTAAGGCAGAAATATGAAAGCTGGTTTCACTTTGTGGCTTTTATGGAGTCTGATAAAAATCTGGAAAGCCTGGTAAATAAATATAAAAATTTTATAATTCAGGGTGTTGAAAAAACTTCCATGCAAAAAAGCTTTAAGGCTGTCATGCTTGAAGCCTTTCTTGAACTTGACGGCTTGAAAAAAGAAATAGATGTAAGTGAGCTTTGTCAGAAAAGCTTTGATATTTTACACAGAAGACCTGATTTGGTTGAAAAAGATTTACCCGATTATCTAAAAACACTTTCTGCTGATGACCCAAAATGGCAAAAATACTGGCTTAAAAATCCAATAAATTTTTATTGCAAAAAAGATCAAAATAATGAAAAAGCATGGTTTAAATTAGAAGATAATAAATTTTTCCTTAACATGGAAATTGAAAAAAAAGACAGGGAAAACCTTCTTGAAATCCTTAACGAACTTATTGACTTAAAAATTACGCAGTATCTTAAAAGAAGCTGAAATCAGTTATTAAATCTTACCTGAATTTAATCATTAGAAAAACAGCATCAGTTTTATTTTAATCAATAAACTTTATTTTTTAAAAAAGTGTAAATCAAATTTCATTGACACTATATGACCATTTGGTCATAATGCCTTTTTTATTATAAATAAAAGGGCGGGGCAAAGTAATGGAGCCGGTTTTTCTTGATGATAAATTAAAAGAAATTTTTGAAAAAGTTAAAAACAATGTGCGTCTTGATTTTAATGACGGACTTTATCTTTATGAAACAAAAGATTTAATGGGAGCAGCCCAGATTGCAGATTTTAAAAGAAGATCTCTTCATGGTGAGAAATCTTTTTTTATTTACAATCAGCATTTAAACTACACAAACATCTGCAGGAACAGATGTCTTTTCTGTGCCTATGCAAAAGACTACTGCGAAGCAGGATCTTATCAGTACACAATGGAAGATGTGGAAAAAGAGCTTCTTGAAAAAATTGATGAGCCTGTAAATGAAGTTCATATGGTAGGTGGACTTAATGAAGGTCTGCCATACGGTTATTACATAGACCTTTTAAAGACCATAAAAAAAGTAAGGCCGGATGTAACCATAAAAGCATTTACAGCAGTTGAAATTGATCATCTTTCAAATATTTCAGGAAAGTCTGTTGAAGAAGTAATTGCTGAATTAAAGGAAAACGGACTTGAAATGATGCCTGGCGGCGGAGCAGAAGTTTTAAGTTACCGTGTTCATAAAAAGCTGTTTCAAAGAAAAATCAACAAGGACAGATGGCTTGAAATAATAGAAAAAGTTCATAATGCCGGAATAAAAACCAACTGCACAATGCTTTACGGACATATTGAAACGGTTGAGGAAAAAGTCCAGCATCTTATATATTTAAGAGAGCTTCAGGACAAAACCAACGGATTTATAGCATTTATTCCCCTTGCATTTCATTCAGAAAATACAAAACTTTCTCATATAAAAGAAACAACTGCTTTTGAAGACCTTAAAAATATAATTGTTTCAAGGCTCTTGCTTGATAATATCCCACACATAAAAGCATACTGGGTAATGCTTGGAGAAAAACTTGCTCAAACAGCACTTCATTTTGGAGCTGATGATCTTGACGGCACAATTTTAAAGGAGAAAATTACCCATAGTGCAGGTGCAAAATCAGCTGTAGGCCATGCAAAAGAAACAATGATAAGGCTGATTGAAAAAGCAGGAATGACGGCAATAGAAAGAGATGCTTTTTACAATGAAGTAAAGGCGGGATAAAATGATGGAAAATATTTTAAAAAAAGCTCTTGAAGGCAAAAGAATTTCAGGTGAGGAAGCTCTTTTTCTTTATGACAATGCTGATCTTTTAAGTCTTGGAACATATGCAAATATTTTAAGAACAAAAAAAGCTGATAAAAATCAGGTTACTTTTGTTGTAGACAGAAACATAAACTACACAAATATCTGCATTTCTGCCTGTAAATTCTGTGCTTTCTATAAAAAGCCTGAACAGGAAGGCGGATACTGGATAACAAATAAGGATCTTGAGCAGAAAATACTTGAAACAAAGGAACTTGGCGGAACTCAGGTACTTTTGCAGGGAGGACTTCACCCTGACAAAAAACTTGATGATTATGTAAATCTTTTAAAATACATGAAATCATTTGATATTCATATTCACGGATTTTCACCTCCTGAAATTTCCCATATTTCAAATCTTGAAAATATAAGTGTAAAGGATGTTTTAAAAACGCTTATTGATGCCGGTCTTGGTTCAATTCCAGGAGGTGGTGCAGAAATTTTAGTAAATGAAATAAGGGAAAAAATTTCTCCAAACAAATGCAATGCTGACAAATGGCTTGATGTAATGGAGCAGGCCCATAACCTTGGACTTAAAACCACAGCAACCATGATGTTTGGACATATTGAAAAAAAAGAGCACATAATTGAACACATGGAAAGATTAAGGCAGCTTCAGGATAAAACCAAAGGCTTTACAGCATTCATTCCATGGACTTTTCAGCCTTCAAACACAAAACTTGAATCAAAAACTGCAACTTCTGCCGAGTATTTAAGGGTTTTGGCAATTTCAAGAATTTTTCTTGATAATTTTGAAAATATTCAGGCTTCCTGGGTTACCCAGGGATCTAAAATTGCTCAGACTGCACTTTTTTTCGGAGCAAACGACCTTGGAAGCACAATGATTGAAGAAAATGTTGTAAAGGCTGCAAATGTAGACTTCAGACTTCCAATGGATAAAATGATAAGGCTTGTTCAGACAGCCGGGTTTGAAGCATGGCAAAGAGACTGCTTTTATAACCGTATAAAAAAGTTTGATTGATTATGATTTATTTAAGAGCGGCATATATTCTTGATGAATTTGGAAATATTTTGAAAAATGCCGCTCTTTGCATTGAAAACGGCTGTATAACTGGAATTGAAAAATCCTTAAAAAACATATCTGAAACTAAAATAAAAGATTTAGGACCAGGCATTTTAATGCCAGGGGTTTTTATTATGCACACCCATCTTGATTTATCATGTCTTA
>JBFWJK010000048.1:0-18643 GCA_050253255.1 Desulfobacteraceae bacterium
TGGGCGATATTTTCGGTTCTCTTCTTGCAATAGAGGCAACTGTTGCATTTTTTCTTGAATCTACTCTTATCGGTATCTGGATTTTCGGCTGGAAAAAAATCTCTGCAAAAGCTCATGCTTTTGTAATGTGGCTTGTTGCCATTGGGGGAAGTCTTTCTGCAGTCTGGATTCTTATTGCAAATGCGTGGATGCAGCATCCTGTAGGATATACAATAAGAAACGGAAGGGCCGAACTAACAGATTTCATAGCTGTTATTACCCAGAAGTTTGCAGTTCTTACCATTTTGCACACTCTTTCTGCCGCTTATGTTTTAAGTGCTTTTTTTGTAATGAGTATCAGCGCATGGCATCTTCTCAAAAAAAACAATATAGAATTTTTTTCAAAATCTTTCAGGATAGGTCTTGTAATGGGGCTTTTGAGCACAGTTTTTGTTGTTGTTGAAGGCGATTTCCATGCTGTTGATGTTGCAAAGGTTCAGCCTGCAAAGCTTGCTGCCATGGAAACTCACTGGGAAACTCAGACCAGGGCTCCTGTTTTTCTTTTTTCATGGCCGGATGAGGAAAATGAAAGGAATTTTATAGAAATAGGAAGAATTCCAGGAGTCTTAAGTTTTCTTGCATTCCATGACATAAATGCTCCTGTCCAGGGGTTAAAAGAGTTTCCAAAGGATGAAAGACCCCCTGTTGCAATAACAGCTCTTGCTTTTAAGATTATGGTAGGCCTTGGATTTTTATTTATAGGTCTGATGATAACAGGGTGGTTTTTGAGAAATAAGCTCAGCGAAAAACCATGGTTCTTAAAGCTGATGGTCATATCTCTTCCTCTTCCGTATATAGCAATTGAATGCGGATGGATTCTTGCGGAAGTAGGCCGCCAGCCCTGGATAGTATACGGTCTTTTAAAAACATCTGATGCAGCATCTCCAATATCGGCAGGTCAGGTTCTTACAACTTTGATCGGGTTTATTGTCCTTTACGGACTTCTTGGAATAGCAGGTTTTTACATGATATTTAAAAATGCTCTGAAAGGTCCTAAAGATCTGACTCATTAATGATTTAAACTGAAAACAAATATTTAATCGGAGGAATATATTATGATGCTGGAATCTACCTGGTTTTTTCTCTGGGGGCTGTTGTGGGCGGTGTTTTTCATGACAGACGGCTTTGACCTTGGAATTGGAAGCATTTATCCTTTCCTTGGTAAAAATGATGAAGAAAAAAGAGTAATGATAAATTCTCTCGGCCCTCTGTGGGACGGTAATGAAGTGTGGCTGATAACTGCGGGAGGTGTTACTTTCGCTGCTTTCCCTCTTGTTTATTCTGTAATGTTTTCAGCTCTCTACACTCCTTTGATGCTTATTTTGTTTGCTCTGATAATCAGAGGTGTATCCTTTGAATTCAGAGGTCTTTCAAATAAAAAATCCTGGGTAAGAATATGGGACACCTCAATTTTTATCGGAAGTTTTGTTCCTTCTCTTTTGTTTGGCGTAGCCTTTGCCAATATATTCATGGGAATTCCAATAGATGAAAACGGAATTATGCAGGGTAATCTTTTTTCACTTTTAAATCCGTACGGTATTCTTGGCGGAATTTTATTTGTGGTTCTTTTTGTTGTTCACGGGCTTTTATGGATATGTATAAGAGGATTCGGAGATTTAAAGACAAGGGCCTCGAATCTTGTTAAGAAAATGTGGATAGCCGAAGCAGCTGTTATAGTGGCTTTTCTCTTTGCCAGCTACATATATACAGGCCTATTTGACAATTACTTCAAATATCCGGCTCTGTGGCTTATTCTTGTTTTTGCAGTAATTTCTCTTTTTATGATAAGGTTTTTTATTTCAAGGGAAAAATACTTTTTTGCCTGGGCTTCATCGGCGTCAACAATAGTTTTTTGTACATTCTTTGGAATAGCAGGTCTTTTCCCGAATCTTTTCCCTTCAAGCATAAATTCTGATTTCAGTCTTACAGCATTTAATGCTGCGTCAAGTCCCTATACCTTAAAGATCATGCTCGGGGTTGTGGTAGTTTTTATTCCGATAGTAATAGCTTATCAGAGCTTTGCTTACAAAATGTTTTCAACAAAAGTCGATCCAAAGGATCTTACATATTAAATAAAGGGCCGGATACCTGATTTAAGGGTGTCCGGTGCTGTTATAAAAAAAAGTTTTTTTTATTCTTGACTTTAAACATCTATATGTGTATTTTCCTTTTGTTTTTAACGACAAAGGGTCATTAACTCAGTCGGTAGAGTATCTGCCTTTTAAGCAGAGAGTCGTTGGTTCGAGTCCAACATGACCCACCATGCGTCCCCATCGTCTAGCCCGGTCCAGGACACCGGCCTTTCACGCCGGCGACAGGGGTTCAAATCCCCTTGGGGACGCCACCAAAAAAAAATAAGCTCTCAATTTTTTGAGAGCTTTTTTTATTTGTCAGATCCATTTGAAATCAGTTGAGTAAAAATCAGATCATTTTTGAAATATCCACAAATTTTTTTTCAAGTTTCTTTTCAGAGACAGGGTACCTTGTTTTAAGTTCCTGGGCAAAAACAGAAATTTTCAATTCTTCAATATCCCAGAAAAAAGCCTCTGTTTCCTTTCGTTTCTCAAACGAAGACTGTTCGTTTAACTCATCGAGAAGAGTCTCCAGGCGGTTCTGGAATTTTTTGATTACGCTGTTCTTCTGGCTGTCCTTTGAAGGGTTTGATATTCCTCTTTCAGCCCTTAATCGTATTGCAGAAAGATATCTTGGTATGTTTTCAAGCTCATCGGCTGAATAAATTCTGAAAAAATTCGGGGTGACAAGATTTTTTGCACTTTTTATGCAGTCATTTATCATTTCATAAATAAGAACTGTTTTTGAGTATTTAAGTTTAAGGCCGTTTAAAAATGTCCATAACTGATAATATTCATTTAATATAAGCTCTGTTTTTTCCTTTTTTTCATTCAAGGCAAAATTTAGAGTTCTTTTTTCTTTTATTTCCTTTAAGTAATCAAAAAATTCCTTGTCTGACCTTATGTCCTTTAAAAGAATCTGATTTTTAACCGAGTCAAGAATTCCTTTTTCAATATTTTCCTTTTTATCAAAAAGTTTAAAAATTTCAGGATTGTCTGTTTTGAGTTTTATCTGATTTTTAAGGTTTTTTATTTCAGTTGAAAGAATTTTTTCATAAAAGGCTTTTACACTTTTTATCTGTGCGCTTTGCGCATCTTTAATATTTGAAAAAAGTTTTAAGTCTGTTTTTTCTCCGCTGGTTTCAAATGCGGGATAAAAAACCGGTGAATTTTCATTGTCAGGATAAACTTTTACTTTAGGTTCCAAAGTAAAGAATTCCTTAACGTCCTCTTTTTCATAACTTCTTTTAAATTTTTTAATTTTGTCTGAATCGGGAAGAGAGGATGTGTCTATGTTTTTAAGTATCAACGGATTTCTTGAAACCGAAATTTTTGAGCCTTTTATATCTGTAAGCTCGATTCTCATGCTGAGGTGTTCGGGAATTTTTACTTCTGAAATTATTTTTGGTGGAATAAGAATTTTAAATCTTTTTTTTATGAATTCAGAAAGATTTGCTGCAAAAAGTTCTGAGCCAAAATTCATTTCACTTAAAATTATTTCAGTTTTTTCCTTTATTGGATGAAGCATGGTTCTGTATTTTTTCGGAAGTCCTTTTAAAACTGCTTCTGTTTTCTCCTTTAAAAGGCCGGGTATTACAGTTTCAAGATCAGGTGCTGAAATGTGAGAGGTTTTATTTACAGGTATTGATACAGTAATCCCGTCATTTTCTGCACCGGGGTTAAATTTGTATCTTAAACTGAAGTTTTCATCACCTATACTGATTTTGTCGGGAAACTTTTCCTTTACTTCGTTTTCAGGGTCGTAATTCATCAGATCTTCTTTTTTCATAATAAGAAAATCGTGCCCTTTTTTTCTGATAATATTTTTAAGTGTTCTTATGTCTGAAACTTCAGGTATTCTTTTTTCATAAAAATCTATAATTTCGTTTTCACTTACCAGAATGTCCCTTTTTCTGAGTCTTTCTTCGAGATCTTTTATTTTTTCCGTTGTTTCAATATTTTTTTTAAGAAATTCCAGGTTGTCCTTTACCTGGTTCAGGTAAAGAGCCTGAGAGTAAAATATTCTTGCAGCTTCGTCTTTGTTGAATGAGTGGTAGGGGACTTTTTTATCTTTAGATATAATTAGCCCGTAAAGGGATTTCTGGCTGAAGGCGGCAACTCTTCCCTCATTTTTTTCGTAATGGGGATCATAGACCGTTATTTTTAAAAGATCTTTTCCTATTTCTTCTATCCAGTCCGGTTCAATAAATCCTGCTGTCCTTGCAAAAAGCCTTGAGGTCTCAACTATATCTGCTGCAACTATCCAGTCAGGCGGCTCCTTGAAAAGACCTGATCCCGGAAAAATCATTACTTCCCTGTTTTTTGAAGCCTTGTAGAATTTTTTTTCTGAATGTATCGCAATATTAGAAAGATAGCCCGAAAGAATCGATTTATGTATTGCTTCATACAGGGGCCCTGTTTTTGAATTTTTATCTCCGGAGGCAGGCGGTTTTTCTTTTGTGTTTTTTATTTCTTCATCTTCTAAAATCCCTTCAATCTGGGTATACAGATCTCTCCATTCCTTAAGCCTTCTGAATGAGAGAAAATATTTTTTGGAAAATCTTCCTATTGCTCCTGTTGAAAGTTTGTTTTTGTTTTCAAAATTGAGTTTTTTCCAGATATTTAAAATTGTAATGAAATCAGATAAAGGATCTGTAAATACAGCCTGAGCCTGCAAAGCTTTCTGGCGGTTGTCATCGGGAAGTTCTCTTGGGTCTCCGGCTGTTATTCCTGACACTATTGCTGTAATTTCCTCAAGGCATCCCCGTCTTGATGCTTCGATCAGCATTCTTGAAAGTTTGGGGTCAAGGGGAAGTTTGGCCATCTGAGCACCTGTCTCAGTCAGGCTGTAAATCCCTTTTCTGCCGGTTTCCTTAATTGCACCAAGTTCGGTTAAAAGGTTGTATCCGTCGTTTATGTTTTTTGTCTCAGGCCTGTCAATAAAGGGGAAATCCTTTATATCTCCAAGTTTCAAGGCAGTCATTTTTAAAAGAACATCTGAAAGATTTGATCTTAAAATTTCAGGGAGAGTAAATTTTGGCCTTGATTCATAGTCTTCTTCACTGAAAAGCCTTATGCACACACCGTTTGAAACCCTTCCGCATCTACCTTTTCTCTGGTCTGCACTGCTTTTTGATACAGGAGTAACAGGAAGTGAGGTTGTTCTTGAGGATGCAATATATGAAGGAATTCTTGCAAGTCCTGTATCGATTACATATTTGATTCCCGGTATTGTAATGGATGTTTCCGCAACATTTGTTGATACAACTATTTTTTGTCCAGAAACAGGCCTGAATACTTTTTGCTGAAGATGGGAGGGTAGTCTTGCAAAAAGTGGCATTATATGAACTTTGTCATCAAGCCTTCCTTTGAGCTTTTCTATTGTTTCAGAAATATCGTTTTCTGTTGGCATGAAAATAAGGGTATCGCCGTTCTGCTCATTTTTTATGAGATCAAAGGCATTTGCAGCAAGGACTGACAAATCAGATTCTTCATCATCTTCATTTTTTTCCGGAGGAAGATAAATTGTTTCAACAGGATACATTCTTCCCGAAACTTCAATAACAGGTGCATTATCAAAAGCTTTAGAAAATTTTTCAGTGTCTATTGTTGCAGAAGTGATAATAAGTTTTAAATCTTTTCTTTTTTTTACAAGTTTTAAAAGAAAACCGAGTATAAAATCAATATTAAGGCTTCTTTCATGGGCTTCATCAACAATTATTGTGTCATAGGAGTTTAAAAACCTGTCCGTAAGGGTTTCGGCAAGTAATATGCCGTCTGTCATTACCTTGATTATGGTGTTTTCATTGGTTTTGTCAGCAAACCTTATTTTGTATCCTGCTGTTTTAAAATCACTTTCAAAAAGTTCTTCTGTTATTCTCTGTGCAACAGAAACGGCTGCAATTCTTCTTGGCTGGGTAAGAGCTATTGCGCCTTTTATTCCTCTTCCTGCCTCAAGACATATTTTTGGAATCTGGGTTGTCTTTCCGGAACCTGTTTCTCCGGAAATTATAACAACCTGATTGTTTATTATTTTTTCTTTAATTTCTTCTTTTTTTAGATTTACAGGAAGGTTTTCATCAAAAACAGGTTTTGGAATAAGAGATTTTCTTTTGTTTAAATTCAGATCTGCTTTTTTAATCTCAAGCTGGAGCTTTTCAATTATTTCCTGTGAAACAGGATTTCTTTGTTTTTGAAGTTTTTTTATTTTTTTCTGGAAATAGATTTTGTCTCTTATTACCAGTGATTTTGTTTTGCTGTAGAGTTTGTTCAGTTGATTTTTGTCAGTCATAATTTCCTGTAAATTTGCTCTTAAGTAAAAATGCACGTTTTAAACTAACGTGCATTTTTCTATGAACTGGATAAAAGGCTTAATTGTTAATATTTAAAATCAGATTCTTTTTGCTATTTCATCGCCCATTTCTTTGGTGGAAACAGATTTTTTATCTTTTCCGGCAAGATCCGCTGTAAGTATTCCCTGGTCAAGTACTTCAGCTATGGCATTTTCAATTGCATCTGCCGCATCTTCAAGGTCTAGCGAGTATTTGAGCATCATTGAGGCAGATAAAATCTGGGCTATGGGGTTTGCAATTCCTTTGCCTGCAATGTCAGGAGCAGAACCGCCTGCGGGCTCGAAAAGCCCGAATTTTTCTTCATTAAGGCTTGCAGATGCAAGAAGACCCATTGAACCTGTAAGCATTGCACATTCATCTGATATAATGTCTCCGAACATATTTCCGCATAAAAGAACGTCAAACTGATGGGGATCTTTTACCAGCTGCATTGTGGCGTTATCGACATATATATGATTGAGTTTCACATCCGGATAGTCTTTGGAAACCTCATTTACAATTTCTCTCCACATTACCATCGTGGTCAGGACATTTGCCTTGTCAACCGAGGTTACTATGCTTCTTCTTTTTCTTGCAGCGTCAAAAGCCATTCTTGCAATACGCTCTACTTCAAACCTTTTGTAAACCATTGTATCGAAGGCTTTTTCTTCCGGCCCTGATCCTTCTCTTCCCTTAGGCTGGCCAAAATAGATTCCTCCGGTAAGTTCCCTTACGCATAAAATATCAAACCCGTTTCCAACAATGTCAGGTCTTAGAGGGCTTGCAGAGGTAAGAGAAGGAAAAACCTTGGCTGGCCTTAAGTTGCAGTAAAGGCCGTAAATTTTTCTCAAAGGACGAAGGGCGGCTCTTTCAGGCTGTTTCTCCGGAGGAAGGTTCTCCCATTTAGGTCCTCCCACAGAACCGAAAAGAACAGCGTCGGCCCAGTTGCAGACGTCTATTGTTTCCTGCGGCAGAGCTTCTCCGCAGTTGTCAATTGCAGCTCCTCCGACATAGGCATGTTTTGTCTCAATTTCAAAATTAAATTTCTTTTTAGCGGCATTTAAAACCTTAATGGCTTCATCCATTACTTCTGGGCCTATTCCGTCTCCTGGAAGCACAGCAATTTTTTTCACTTTTATTTCCTTATTTTTTGTGGTTTAAGTTAAAAATATATTAAGACTGATTATATATATTTAATGTCGATGCAAAATTCAAGTGCGGTTTTAATTTAAACAGAGTGTTTTGTCAGAACCTGGTATTTTAATTTTTGAAAAGAAAATTGTTATAAAGAAACAAAACATTTATACTTGAAATGTAAAATCATTCTGACTTTTCAATTTTAACGAAGTGATAAATGAGATTTAAAAAACGTTCAGTTTTTTTATCTGATTAAACTTTAAATTTAAGTTTAGGTGCAAAATGAATGAAAAAAACAACAATCCTTCAAATATCAACATTGCCGGTCTGACCTCCAGACTTTTAAAAGAGGTTCTTGCCCTCTCGCCCGAAGAAAAGATTGCCTTATTGAGGGATCTGGAAGAGAGAGTAGGTGATTACAAAAGGAAATCCCACAGGGTTCCATATCCTGCTGAAATTGATTTTGCAATGAACGGAAAGCCAGTCAGAGGCTATATTACAAATATAAGCGAATCAGGAATGTTTGTGTCTTCCTTTGAAAAACCTGACGCCGGTGCAGAGATAACAATGGTATTCCCGCCACCGGCAAGAAGTGCGCCTGTTAAAATGCAGGCCCGGGTTGTTCGGGTTGAGGAAGACGGTTTTGCTGTGGAATTCAGAAAACGTCTCAATGAATCACTTCAGAAATACGACATAAAAATGATTTCTGATCTGTTTATAAAATAAAAACCGTATACAGTTTTTTCATTACTGCCCGTTTGAACTTTTCTTATTGTCAGGGTTTTCAAGGTATGCGGCTGTTCCCTGATGACTGAGGTTTTTTGGAAATGACGGGTAAAATGAATCTTTGTTTTTTTCTTTTTTTTCTCTGTTTACAACATTTCCGTTTTTATCCAGAACTGTGTCATCATCAAGTATTACCATTCCAAGCTGTTTTATAACACTTTCCCTGTATGCATGCTTGTATTCAATCGATTTTTTCTGAAGCTTGTAATTCAAAATGAGCCAGATAAGCGTGAAAACAGCAGCAATTCCAATTCCCGCACCTAGTATAATCATCAGATATTCAAGCGATTTTTGTCCTGCCGCCGATATAAAGCCGATTATTGCGTCCAGTTTGTATATTATGCCTGCGGCAAGTGTAAGTATGAAAAGAGTCAGTAAAAAGGGGAGTTTCTGAAAAAGGAGAAGAACCGCTTCCATTTTTTTGATGTAGCCCTGGCTGCCGGAATCTTCGGCTGAGTTTGCAAAAGGTTCTTCATGTGATGAAAAACCGTAAAGGTACTTGTTGAAGCCTGCAACAACAATTCCAAGAAGAAAGGTTATGACAACCGGGATTATAAATGCAGCAAAAAAATAATTTTTCCATGGAAAGGGGATCTCTTTTGAGCCGAGCTGTTCTACAAAACAGACAAAAAAGATAATAGCCTCAACTATACCTATGAAAATAAGATAGTTTTTTAAAAAAGATTTTATTTCAATCTGATCAAAAAGGGACGCAATCCCTTTGGTTTTGTCTTCTTTTTTCATAACTGTCTCCGTGAAAGAGCAAATTGTTTAATAAAAATAAAATGTTGTACTTTTATAAAAAATGTTTTTGCCTGATTTTTTATAAAAAACAAAAGCTAATATTTTTTTGTTTTTATTTCAACCTAAATTGAACGGTTTTAAAGTTTGTCTGAAGCTGCAAATTTTTATTCACTGCTCTGAGATTTAAAAAGAAAATATGAGGTAAGAAAATAACCGGCACAAAAGTTTGGTACCAAAGGCTTTAAAAAGGGTATAAAAAAAGCTCTTAAAATTTAATTTAAGAGCCTGAAATCCTTGTATCTGGCGGAGAGAGAGGGATTCGAACCCTCGAAGGGACTTTACATCCCTTACTCGCTTAGCAGGCGAGCGCCTTCAGCCTACTCGGCCATCTCTCCAAATAAAAATGGCGGAGGAGGTAGGATTCGAACCCACGGAACGCTCTCACGCTCAACGGTTTTCAAGACCGCCGCCTTCAGCCACTCGGCCACTCCTCCGTTACAAGAAATCCTATTACCACTATATTTGAGCTGAGGTCAAATATTTTTTTTAAAAATTGTTGTTATTAATTTTCTTGAAAATATAATAAATTGATATTATTGAGTTTTAACCGGGCAAAAGCATGGTTGTCTTAAACCGGGAAATTGGAGTTAAGCGGTTTTGAGTCTGTTGCTTGAACCGGGGGAGAGTCAAATCAGACAAAGAATAGTATGATTCCGCTTTTAAGTCTTTTGCTGATCCAGATTTGTTTTATCAGATTTTGTTGGTTTAAAAAATTGGGTTCTTGTGAAATAAAGAATATTAATTCTTGAGATTATATTTTGTTTTGTAATATAATAGAAAAGTTTAGGTTTTAAAACAATAACGGTCTAAAAATGACCTTGAAGGAGGATTTTATATGAAGCAGAAGTATCTGCTGGAAAAACAGGAAGACAAAAGTCTTGTAATCAGGGAATACGGCGAGCTGGAAGAGGGAATCTACTCCCTTTTATGTGAAGAAAAATTTGATTATGAAGGTCTTTTGAAAGTTATTGAAGATGAAAGTGAACTCTTGGATTTTTTAAGAACCGATAATATGTTCCCTCCTTTTTCATATATGACAAAAATTAAAGAAGCTGTGAAAGGGTTGTTTTCCGATGCAAACGATGAAACCCATGCTGAAATAATTTTTGATGAGGCAGCTATTGCAAAAAGGGAGCGTGAAGCCGAGGAAGAAGAATATTATTCTGAAGACGAGCTTTTAGATGACATCCTTGAGGGAGATGATGATTTTGATTCTCTTGACGATGATCTGGGAGATATAGATTCATCTGCCAAGTCAATAAAGGTTGATGAAGATTCTGATCTTGATGTTGATATCTGATTTGTTTTAAAAATAAGGATTATTGTGTTTAAGGGGGTTTTACCCCCATTTTTATTGCATGGTTTTCAAGGGGGAAGAATTTATGAAATCTTTTATACGGGATGCCGTATCAAAAGCATGGGCAAAGGCCTGTTCTCAGGGACTTTTCCCTGAAGCGGAAATTCCTGTCTTTGATGTGTCTGAAACAAAAAGCAGGGATCACGGAGACATAGCCTCGAATATTGCAATGGTTTCTGCAAAAATTTTAAAGCAGCCGCCTTTAAAGACTGCCCAAATATTAAAAGATATTATAGAAGAAGAGTTTATTGAAAAAATAGAAATTGCCGGGCCAGGTTTTATCAATTTTTTTATAAAGAAATCTTTTTATCCTCCAATGCTTGAAGAAATTTTTTCCAGAGGAGATGATTTCGGAAAAAACGATTTTGGCAGCGGCAGGAAAGTTATGGTTGAGTTTGTAAGTGCAAATCCCACAGGCCCTCTTCATATAGGACACGGCAGGGGAGCCGCTGTAGGTGATGCAACAGCTTCCGTCTTAAAAAAATGCGGATATGACGTTACAAGAGAATACTATATTAATGATTCGGGCCGCCAGATAAGCACTCTGGGTAATTCTGTATACCTGAGATATCTTGAAATTATAGGAAGAAAAATCGATTTTCCGTCCGATCATTATCAGGGAGAGTATATATCAGATCTTGCACAGGAAATTGAGAGTAAATATGGGAAAACCCTTCTTGAAAAAGAGGAAAAAGAAGCTGTATTTATTTGTGCAAAATATGCTGCAGACTCCATTCTTGACGGAATCAGGGATGATTTGAAAGCATTTAATGTAAATTTTGAAAACTGGTACAGTGAACAGTCTCTGTATGATTCAGACAAGGTCTTTTCCACAATAGAATTTTTTGAAAATAAAAATCTCATTTATGAAAAAGACGGTGCAAAATGGTTCAGAACAACTGATTACGGTGATGAAAAAGACAGGGTTGTTGTCCGTTCCAATGGTGACACAACATATTTTGCGTCTGATATTGCCTATCACATGGATAAATTCAACAGAGGCTTTGATGAGCTTGTCGATGTCTGGGGAGCGGATCATCACGGATACATAAACAGAATAAAGGCATGCATAGAGGCTTCAGGACATGACAGTTCGGATTTTCATGTCATCCTTGTCCAGCTTGTAACTCTGCTTAGAAGCGGAAAGCTTGTTCAGATGTCTACCAGATCAGGCGAGTTCGATACTTTGAAGGAAGTTGTGGATGAAGTGGGAGTGGATGCTGCAAGATTTTTCTTTCTCATGAGAAGTTATGATTCAGGGCTTGACTTTGACCTTGATCTGGCTAAGAAAAAATCAAGTGAGAATCCCGTTTATTATGTCCAGTATGTTCATGCAAGAATTTCAAGCATTATAGAAAAAGCAGAAAACGAGTTTTCAATTTCAGACGATAATATAATGAATCCCGATTTGTCGCTTCTTGACAAAGATGAGGAAATTGAACTTATCAAGACCCTTATGAAATATAAGGAAGCTGTATTAAATGCAGGAAAGGAAAAGCAGCCTCACCGGGTAACCTTTTATCTGATGGAGCTTGCAGCCTGTTTTCATTCATACTACAACATGCATAAGGTTCTTACAGAAGACAGGGCTCTTTCCTGTGCGAGACTTTATCTTGTAAAAGCCGTAAAAGAAGTTGTAAAAAACGGTCTGAACCTTCTTGGAGTAAGTGCGCCTGAAAAAATGTAGGCATTGTTATGTTTTTTAAGTCTTTTTGTGATCAAAATTTTAAGATTGACTGAATTGAAAATGGGAAACACCAGGAGCAAGAAGAAAAAAAAAGGGAACACACCTGCAAAAAACAAGGTAAAACTTTTTCCTCCTTCCAGAATTGCGGAAATTGTTTTTTATTCCTTTGTCATGTTTGTTCTTGGTGTTTTTACAGGAAGAGGTACAGCTCCGATAAGTTTTGATTCAGGCAATAAATCTCAAAATCTTGCCGGTATAGAGGCTCCTGCTGAATTTGAGCCTGTAAAGATAAAGGTCGATTTTTATCAGGAGCTTGATTCAGACAGAGAAATTCAGGTAAATAAAACAATTATAAGGGAAGAGGAAAAGTTCCCTCTGAAAATTCCCTTGTACAAGGGAGAAAAAAAACATGCTGAGCTTTCTTCTGAACTGATATCTGAAAAAACTGCTGATGAAAAAAATGAGAAACCTGAGGATGTTAAGGTCCCTGAAGAAAAGAATAAGCCTGTATCTGAAGATAAGGGACTTTTTACCGTTCAGATTGCAGCAATGAAGAATAAGGACGATGCTGAATTTCTGGCTCAAAAGATTTCAAAAAAAGGATTTCCTGCATACAGCGTTTCAGGGGTTTCAGAAGACAGCGTTTTATGGCACAGGGTGAGAGTGGGAAAATATGATGATCGAAAATCAGCTGAGAATATGAGGCACAAGCTTCTTGAAGATCTGAAGATTAACGGAATTGTGCTGACAATAAAGTAACAGGAGAGATTTAAAATGACTATTTCACGGGATGAAGTTTTATATGTCGCCCATCTTGCAAGGCTTGAAATTCCTGCAGAAGAAATGGAGGGGCTTGCCTCTCAGATAGATGATATTTTGTCATATGTTGCAACTTTAAAGGAAGCAGACACAAGAAATGTTGACCCTACAGCCCAGTCCCTTTCACTTGTGAACAGGTTCAGGGAAGACATGGAAGGTGAGACCCTTGGAAGTGATAAAGCAGTTGAAAACTGCCCTGATAATTATGACGGCATGTTCGTTGTACCAAAGGTAGTTAAGAGCTGAAAAAAATCGTCAAGTTATATTAAGACTTAAAACTGAATAAATCTGGAGATAAAAATCAAAAATGGAACTTTATGAACTTTCTGTAGCAGATGCAAGGCAAAAGCTTGATAATAAAGAGATTTCTTCTGCTGAGCTTACAAAATCTGTATTTGAAAGAATAGATGAGGTCGAGCCAAAACTTGATGCTTTTATAACAATCTGCAAAGAATCTGCTTTAAAGGAAGCTGAACTTGCGGATAAAATGATTTCTGAAGGGAAAAAAGCTCCTTTGCTTGGAATTCCTGTATCATTAAAAGATCTTATCTGTACAAAGGGAGTACGCACTACCTGTGCATCAAAAATTTTAGAAAATTTTATTCCTCCATATAATGCAACACTTGTTGAAGCTCTTAAAAAAAACGGAGCTGTAATAACAGGAAAAGTAAATATGGATGAATTTGCAATGGGTTCTTCCACTGAAAATTCAGCATTTAAAATTACAAAAAACCCATGGGACACAGAAAGAATCCCTGGCGGTTCAAGCGGAGGTTCCGCTGTATGTGTTGCAGCTGACATGAGCCTTGTATCATTTGGTTCTGATACAGGCGGTTCAATCAGACAGCCAGCATCACACTGCGGTGTAACAGGTTTGAAGCCTTCATACGGAAGGGTTTCAAGATACGGTCTTGTTGCTTTTGCCTCATCCCTTGATCAGATAGGTCCATTTACAAAAACTGTTGAAGATGCCGCAATGGTAATGAACACAATAGGTTTTTTTGATCCAAAGGATTCCACAAGTTTTCCTGCAGATACACCTGATTACACATCCTTTCTCGAAAAAGGGATGAAGGGCGTAAAAATTGGAATTATCAGGGAATATATTGACGCACAGGGAATAGACCCTGAAATTGCAGGAGCAATAAATAAATCTGTTAATGTTTTTAAAAGTCTTGGTGCTGAAATTGTTGAGGTTTCCCTTCCAAATACAAAATATGCAGTTCCTGCCTATTATGTCATTGCTCCCTCAGAAGCAAGTTCAAACCTTGCAAGATACGACGGTGTAAGATTTGGAGCAAGGGTTGAAACACCCGAACTGATAGAAATGTATAAGGAAACAAGGTCAAAGGGTTTTGGAGCCGAAGTTAAAAGAAGAATAATTATAGGTACATATGCACTTTCAGCAGGGTATTATGATGCATATTACGGGCAGGCTCAAAAGGTAAGAACACTTATTGCAGATGATTTTAAAAAAGCCTTTGAAAAAGCAGACATTCTTCTTTCTCCTGTAACTCCTGAACCTCCTTTTAAATTAGGTGAAAAAACAGATGATCCATTGACAATGTATCTGTCTGATATTTTTACTATTTCTGCAAACCTTGCAGGTATCCCCGGAATTTCGGTTCCATGCGGTCTTACTAAAAATAATCTTCCCATAGGCCTGCAGCTGATGGCACCTTCATTTGAAGAGGGAAGGATTTTAAAGGCAGGGTATAATTTTCAGTGTGAAACAGATTTTCATAAAAAAAGGCCGGTGATTTAATTATGGATCTTCCCATACCTGAAAACGATGCAGTAAAAAAAGCAGTAAAATGGATTTTTTCGGAAATGAAAGCTGATAAGGATCTTAGAAGAAGAGATCTTGTTGAAAAGGCTTCTGTAAGATTTGATCTGTCTCCCGCAGAAACCGAATATCTGATGAGGGCTTCAAAAATAAAAAATGTCTAAAATAAGAATTCTTCCGGAAAACCTTTCAAACCAGATAGCGGCAGGAGAAGTTGTTGAGCGTCCTGCCTCTGTTGTAAAGGAACTTGTGGAAAATTCAATTGATGCAGGGTCTGGAAGAATTGTAGTTGAAATAGAGCAGGGCGGAAAAAAATCAATACGGGTTTTTGATGACGGAGAAGGAATGACCCGTGACGATGCACTTTTGTCCATAGAACGATACGCCACCAGCAAAATAAGTGAAGCAAAGGACCTTTTTTCCATAAACACCCTTGGTTTCAGGGGAGAGGCTCTTCCAAGCATTGCATCTGTGTCTCATTTTTCTGTTCTTACCAAATCAAGGCTTGAGAATTCAGGCACAAAAATTGAAGTTAAAGGCGGAACTCTTCTGGACGTTAAGGAAACAGGAGCTCCTGACGGCACGGACATAAGAATTTCTCATCTTTTTTTCAATACTCCAGCAAGAAGAAAGTTCATGAAGGCAGAAACAACAGAAATGGGGCATATTTCTGAGGTGATTTCGTGTCTTGCACTTTCAAGCCCAGAGATATATTTCAGGCTTTCCCATAACAAAAGAATTTTAAAGGAATGGCCCGGAGGAAAGTTTTCTGACAGGGCTTTAGAGGTTTTAGGGGCAGATTTTAAAAATCTTTTATATGAAGTTTCCAATGAATATATGGATGTAAAGGTTACAGGTTTTGCAGGTTCCCCTGATATCACAAGAAGTACACCCTCAAAAATTTATATTTTTGTAAATAACCGGTATGTAATGGACAGATCAATTTCCTATGCAGTTTATCAGGGGTATGAAGGCCGTCTTATGAAGGGCAGATATCCGGGATGCGTTCTTTTTATAAATCTTCCCTATGAAAAGGTAGATGTAAATGTCCATCCTGCAAAGCATCAGGTCAGATTTGCGGAGCCCGGAATTGTGATGTCATGTGTTAAAAGGGCAATTGCAAATGCACTTCTTGCAGAAGACAGGGTTAAGTGGAAGTCAAGACCTGCTGTTTTAAAATCAGGTGTTCAGAAAAATGAAGCTTTTTCTTATCCCGGATTTGTGAAAGAAAAAAATCTGGAAGATCAGGGCTCTTTTGGGGCTTTTAAGGAAAAGGAAAAATTGAATCATGAAAATAATGAGTTCAGTTTTTCAGGGAACAAGTATTTTGATAAAGCTTCAGAATGCAATGGTTCTGAAGGGTTAAGTTATCAACATGCCCAGAATACTCAGTTTTTAGATAATGGTGGAAAAGAGTTAAACAAAAATGATTTTTTATATTCAGATCTTTTTATTGTTTCCCAGATAAAAAATACCTATATAATCTGCGAGTCAGGCGATGGAATGATTCTGATAGATCAGCACGCAGCCCACGAAAGAATCCGCTACGAATCCCTTTTAAGGTCCTATGAAAAAAATATGGGCAGAGCCCAGCAGCTTATTTTGCCCCAGGTTATAGAACCCGGAGTAAAAGAATCGTCAAAACTTCTTTTAATGCTTGAGGAATTCAAAAAATTCGGCCTTGAAATTTCCCATTACGGAGGAAACAGCTTTGCAGTTCAGTCTGTTCCCTTAATTCTTGGAGATATTGATTTCAAGCCTCTTATCTTGGATATTGCATCAATGTTTAAGGAACTTACTTCAAACTATGAAATAAAAAAGGTAATTTATGATGCAATAGCTTTAATCGCATGTCATGGCTCAATAAGGGGAAACCAGAAACTTGATTCAAGGGAAATAAAAGCTTTGTTTCAAGAACTTGATAAATGCGGAAACTCTTCAAGATGTCCCCACGGAAGGCCAATCTGGATCAAGCTTGACTGGGATTTTATTGAAAAATCATTTAAAAGAAAGCTTTAAACTATTTTTTTACCTTTAATATAAAGGTTTTCAACCTTAATATCTTTAATTTTATCCTGATCACACTCAAAAATATCATCTGATAAAACTGCAAAATCAGCATTAAGCCCTTTTTTAAGCGAACCTCTTATGTTTTCTTCAAATCCGCTTTTAGAAGCATTTGAAGTATACATTTTCAAAGCTTCAAATATGCTTATTCTCTGGCTTTTTTCAGGATGATTCACACTTGCCCAGATTCCGTAAATCGGATCGGGTTTTGTGCATGGAGCATCGGATCCTCCAGTAACAAGAATTCCTGACTGGATAAGGGAACGAAGGGGAATAAGGTTTTTCGCACGCTCTCCTAAAATTTTATTTAAATACTCCATTGGTTCTTCATTCCAGTACAAAAAAGACGGCTGAACAGCAAAAATAAGATTTAAGTTTGCAGCTTTTTCCATGGTTTCATCACTTATAAGATCTCCGTGGATTAAAATATTTCTTTTGTCCGGAGCAGGGTATTTTTCATCTGCCTTTAAAAATGAATTTACACACTGGTCAACAGCCTTGTCTCCTATTGCATGTAGTGCTGTCTGAAGATTTTTTTTATGGGTTTTATATAAAAACTCTTCAATTTGTTCATCTTTGTAAAATAAAATTCCCCTGTTTGAGCTGTCATTTGAGTAGGGGGTATTTAATGCAGCATCAAGTGAGCCAAAACATCCGTCTAAAGCTGTATCAAAACATCCTCCGATTTGTTTAAGCCTTCTAAACTTAACTTTTCCAATATTCATTGTCTGGAAAAAAACCTTAAAATCCTGAACAAAAAATTTTGATCCAAGCCTTGCAAGATCAACATCAAGATCAAGAGGGTATCCAACGCCTTCTGCTGAATGAACAAAAGATATTCCGTATTTTGCAAGCTCTTTTGAAGCCGCAGACATTCTTTTAAGCATTTCAAAAACAGAAACAGATTTTGCTGCAAAATCAGCAGCAGGGAAAAATGAATCATTTAAAAACCAGCCGGAATCTTTATCAAAACCTCTTAATTCAAGAACTTTTTTTGGAAGTTTTTCTATAAAGGCAGAGTTTGCGACACCTGCATGGCCGTCATATTTTATTATAAATACAGGTTTATTATTTACAGCCTTGTCAAGAATTTGTTTTGTAAGAAATTTAGTGTCTTTAAATGAATGCTTTGAATATCCAAAGCCAGTAATTAAAGAATTTTTTTTCTGTGATTTTGAAAAATTAATTAATTCGGAAACAGCATCATCAAGTGTTAAAAAATTTCTGAAATCAAATCCCCCCAGAAAATATGCATATGATGTAAAATGCATATGAGTGTCTCCAAAAGAAGGAACAACAGTTTTGCCCTTTAAATCATCAATTTTTATATTTTTGTATTTTTCAGGAATAAAATTTTCCGCAAAAATAATTTTACCCTTATCAACTCCAATATATTTGAAAAAACTATTGGAATCATCTGCACTGTAGAATTTGCCGTTTCCAAATATTTTCATTTTTACTCCTGAATAAAAAGAGCAAGGGATTCTATAATTGGAGGATCTTCACTGTCCATAATGTTTATTATTTCCTTGTGAAGTCTTTTTTTGTGTTCCCCGAAAATTCCTCTTTTTTTGTTAAATGTTTTTGCAAATGCAACTGCTTCTTTTAAAAGTTCTTCAGGGTTTTCGCAGGCTTTTGCAAGCATGTGCATGGATAACCGGAACGATCACCCAAAAATTATCCGAATCTGGCAGGATCCCAAGGACGAGGGATTATCTTGCAGCTTCCCTTGCAGGAGTAGCCGGTGTCTACAGATTC
>JBFWJK010000049.1:0-18269 GCA_050253255.1 Desulfobacteraceae bacterium
AAAGCGCCGATCCAGAATCCGTCAACACATACAGTATGAACCGGCTTCTCATCGCTGTCGCACAATGAATCTTCAAAACACCCCATTTCAAAGCATCCGCCTTTTACATAAACAAATTTCATCCCTGTTTCAGGTTCGATGAATTCCCCAGGATTGAGCTTTATTCTTGTATCTTTTCCGCTTTCTATTTTAACTTTTCTGACAGTTGCCGGGAATTTATCCGAAGTAAGTTCCAGTTCATATTCTCCGCCGGCAAGATAAATGCCCTGTTCAAACTTATCCCAAACCCCTTTAATGTTTATCTTCATGTCATCGGCATCTGTTTCAACAAAAAGCCGGCCTTTTCTTACAGGCTCGACAATCCTTGTTATGTCATGGCCTGCTTTCACTTCCACATCAAGAGATAGATCTTCGTACTCACGGTTAAGCAGAGCAATTTTATATCTCCCTTTCTTGAGAAATGAACCGCTCAAAAACTCTGTTTTCTCATTTACGAGAAAAAATTTTAAATCTTTTTCAACTGAGTTGATAAAAACCCTTCCGCCCTTTTCAAGCTTCACAAAAACTCTTGTATCTGTATTTTCCCTGATATCTGCGCTCAAAACCTCCCCTTCATCAAAAGGAGTTGTTATTTCCACAAAATATTTGCCGGGCATGAGTTCCATCCCCTGATAAAAAGGCTTGTCAATTTTCTTGATATTTACACTTGCATTCTGAGGGAGTCTTTCAACATACAAAAATCCGGGTTTGATTTTTTTAAGTTCCAGCGTTGCTTTAAAATCTTTCACAGGATTTAAGACAATTTTTTTCTCAAGATCATGAAACCCTGGTTTTGTAATTTTTAAAGTATAATAACCTGAAGGCATATCTAAAAATCTGGCTGGAGATGTTCTCTTTTCCTTTGAGCTGAGTTTTACTTCCGC
The DNA here is from genome assembly GCA_050253255.1 of Desulfobacteraceae bacterium. GTDB lineage: Bacteria > Desulfobacterota > Desulfobacteria > Desulfobacterales > JACKCP01 > JACKCP01. The sequence goes on from JBFWJK010000049.1 coordinate 924, forward strand.
TCCTGCAGGGACTGTGAGAATTTCAATATCAGATTTTCCTCTTTCAAGGTTTGAAAAAACCATTTTGCTTTTTTTATTTTCTATTGAAACCTTTCTTTTTACTTCTTTATAAAACCTTTTTTTCACAGTAATTTCGTAATCACCGGGATTGATATAGCTTATTTTCAAAGGAGTCTGGCCTTTTTTCTCCCGGCCCATATACACATCGGCTCCAGAGGGGTTGGAATATATATAGAGTTTACCTGAATCAACTGAAAGACTTATCCTTTTATCTTTTTCAGACTTCAGGTATTCAGAAAAATCAATATTGTCGAAATAACCTCTCTGGTTCCCCACGTAGATAAACAAAAAAATAAAAATTGATGTCAGAATCAGATATATCAGCGCTTTAATTGTTTTTCTCCTTTGAAATTTTTTTAATTTCTTTATATCATTGTTCCTGGTATCAAAACAATGTTTTTATATATAACCTGAAACAGAATAAGCTGTTTTAAACTTTAAGAAGGAAAAACTGTGAATACGGAAAATTTACTGGCCGCTTTTCTGCTTACTCTTTTCGCAGGACTCTCAACAGGGATAGGAAGTGCACTTGCTTTTTTTTCAAGCAGGACCAACACAAGATTTCTTGCCGCTGCTCTTGGATTTTCTACAGGAGTGATGATTTATGTATCCATGATTGAAATATTCCCGAAGGCAAATCAGTCTTTGCAGCTGCATCTGGGAAGTTTCAAAGGATACCTGGTCACAACCCTTTCCTTTTTCGGCGGTATTTTTTTTATAGCTCTGATAGACAGGCTTATTCCCGAAGCTGAAAACCCTCATGAAATAAGGGATATAGAGGAAATTCCGCCTCCCGGCAATGATGATCTTCTTAAGAATAAAAATCTGATGAGGATGGGTATTTTTTCTGCCGTAGCCATAGCAATTCACAATTTTCCCGAAGGACTTGCAACATTTACTTCTGCTCTTTCTGACCCAAAACTTGGAGTAAGCATTGCAGTTGCAATAGCAATACATAATATTCCTGAAGGAATAGCTGTGTCTGTTCCGGTATATTATGCAACAGGAAACAGAAAAAAAGGGTTTGTCCTTTCATTTTTATCAGGACTGGCAGAACCTGTTGGAGCAATTGCAGGATATTTTCTGCTGCTCAGATTTTTTAACGAACTTATGTTTGGAATTATTTTTGCTTCGGTTGCAGGGATTATGGTTTTCATATCACTTGATGAACTTCTTCCCACAGCTGAAAAATACGGAGAACACCATATAGCAATTTACGGTGTCATTACCGGAATGATTGTAATGGCTGCAAGTCTGGTCTCTTTTGCCTGATATTCAAAGTAGAAGAAAGCACAGATTCCGGCCGCCAACTGATTTTTAAAGGAACAGAACTTGGATAAAATTTTTACAGACAGCTTTGAAGTAAGACTTAATGAAGTAAACCACCTGGGAAAGACAAAACCTGTGCATATCCTGAACTGGTTTCAGCATGCATCAAGCACCCATTCTTCCGTTGTAGGATATCCTGTAACAGACCTGATCAAAAAAAATCTGACCTGGGTGATAACCAGATATCATATAATAATAAAAAAATACCCTCAATGGAGAGATAAAATCACTGTTTCCACATGGAGATCAGGAGAACGCCCCGGTTTTGCCCCGAGGGAATTCAAAGTTGAAGACAGTCTGGGCAGCAAGCTTGTTTATGCAACATCATCGTTTAAACTTTTAGACCTTGAAACAAAAAAAACAGTTTCTCCCAGAATTCATCTGCCTGATTATCCTGTCCTGGAAAAAAGAGAAATAGAAGATGAATTTTCATCTCTCAGTGAACTCCAAAATCCGGATTTTCAAAAATATCTAAATGTAAGAAGATGTGATCTGGATATAAACAGCCATGTAAACAACACTCTTTATCTTGAATGGGCACTAGAAAGTGTTCCTGAGGACGTTTTCAATCATTCCCAGATCTGCGAAATTGAAATAGGCTTTAACAGACCTTCTTTTTACGGTGACCGGATTGTATCAATGACAAAAAAGTCAGATGGGGACAATAATGTGTTTTTGCACAAAATTGTACTTGAAAAAAACGGCACTGTTCTTGCCAAACTTAAAACAAAATGGATTTGAATTTTAAAAATGAAAAAAATTATAAAACTGATTATATTCTCTATCCCTGTTATAATTTTTGCTGTTGCAATATTTAATCTTTTTAAACCGCTTCCGGAGAATATTCCTTTTGAAGGCGGTTTTCAGAATGCCTCAGGAATAAAATTCCTAAAAGATCTTACATGGACTGGTGAAAACGGGCTTGAAAAAAAACATGAAATTTTTGATGAAATAATTAAAAAAATTGATGAAGCTGAAGATTTTATTCTTATGGACATGTTTTTGTTCAACAGCTTTATGGGAACTCCGCTTCAGGGCGATTCAAGCATTTGCGGCAAATTAATAAAATCTCTGCTTCAAAAAAAGAAAATCAATCCTGATATTTTTATATGTATAATAACAGACCCCATAAATACTGTTTATAACGGATTTTTAAATCAGGACTTTAAACGGCTTGAAGAAAACGGGATTCATGTAGTTTTCACAAACCTGGACAGGTTAAGGGACAGCAATCCTCTTTATTCAGCTTTTTACAGAGTTTTTTTAAAAGTATGGGGAAACTCTCCTGCCCAGACAGTAAAAAATCCTTTCGGAGGCAGTAAAGTTTCCCTGAGAAGTTATTTCAGGCTGCTCAATTTCAAGGCAAATCACAGAAAAACCTTTATCTGCCGCACCAAAGACGATATCTACGCGATTGTAAGCTCTTTCAATCCTCATGATGCAAGTTCATATCATCTCAACGCAGGCGTCCTGTTCAGCGGAAAAGCAGTTCTCGATCTTCTTGAATCGGAAAAGGCTGTACTTGAAATGTCAGGTTTTAGAAACTTTCCCTTAAAAGACTTTCATACACAGCAATCTGAATCTGAGGAGCAGATAAAAATAGTAACTGAAAAAAAGATTGAAGAAAACGTTACTGATCTTATCAATTCAACAAAAAAAGGAGACAAAATTGATCTTGTAATATTCTATCTTTCACACAGAACAATAATTAATGCTCTTAAATCAGCCTCAGAAAGAGGAGCAGAGATAAGAGTTCTTCTCGATGCAAACAAAGATGCATTCGGAAGACAAAAAAACGGAATTCCGAACAGAGTTACAGGCAGGGAACTTAAAGACAGCAACATCCTCGTAAAGTGGGGAAAAACAGAAGGGAATCAGCTTCATTCAAAACTTATGCTTGTCAAAAAAGCATCAGGAGAAAATTTTCTTGTTACAGGTTCTGCTAATTTTACCAGAAGAAACCTTGACAATTTCAATCTTGAAACAAATGTTATTGTGAAAGCAGAAACTGATACAGTTTTTTTTAAAGATGCTTTAGAATACTCTGACAAGTTATTTTCAAGCACTAAACCGCAGTTCAGCATCGATTACAACGGGCTTTCAGATCCTTTGCCCTACAAAAAATATTTATATTTGTTCATGGAAAAAACAGGTTTTTCAACTTTTTAAAAAGGACAGAAATGAAATCAGGCAAAAAAAACTTAATCACTGACAAAAGATTTATAAAATTTGTTTATCATTTTATAAGAATTTATTCAAAAACACTGAAGCTTGAAGTAGTAAACGAAAAAAAATGGATGGATCTTTTAAATAACGGCGAAAAAATAGTTTTAAGCACTCTCCATCAGCAGTTTTTTTCATACATCAGATACTTTAAAACCTACTCCCGCCTTAAGCCGTCACTTATGATAAGCCAAAGCAAAGACGGAGAACTGATAGCAGGAGTAGCAAATCATACAGGCTGGCACACAGCCAGGGGCTCTTCTTCCAGAGGCGGAAAAGACGCTCTTAATGAAATGATTGAAAAAATTAGCGAAACAGGTCTTGGCGCCCATATTGTCGACGGCCCCACCGGCCCTGCCGGAATAGTAAAAAACGGTGCAGTTAAAATTGCATCTTCTGCAGACGGTTATCTTGTACCCATGTATACTGTAACTGAAAAAGACTGGCACGCATCCAGCTGGGACAAATTTATAATCCCAAAACCTTTTTCAAAAGTTAAAATTGTCTACAAAGACCCTATAAAAGTTGAAAAGACCGATAATCCTGAATTACTGGAACAATACAGAAAAAAACTGGAAAATGAATTAAAACCTCATCTGAAATATTTTTAAATAAGCCGTATCAGTTTTTAAAATCATAACAATAAAACGGAGGCGTTCAATGGCATCGAAGGAAGAAAGAAGAAAAAAGGTTATTGAGGCTCTTAACGAAGCAAGAGCAATGGAACTTCAGGCTATTCATCAGTATATGAACCAGCATTACAACCTGGATGACATGGATTACGGTGAACTTGCAGCCAAAGTAAAGCTGATAGCAATAGATGAAATGCGCCATGCAGAAATGTTTGCGGAAAGAATAAAGGAACTTGGAGGCGAGCCTACAACAGAACCTCTTGATAAAGTGTCAAAAGGTCAGGAAGTTGATGTAATATTCGGATTTGATGCTGACCTTGAAGACGATACAATCGACAGGTACAATCAGTTTGCATTAATCTGCAGAGAAAACGGAGACAGTACAAGCGTAAAAATATTTGAACAGATAATTGACGAAGAACAGGAGCATTTCAACTATTTTGATGATGTAAAAGACCACATTGAAAAGCTTGGAAATACATATCTTGCAAAGATTGCAGGGACTTCCGCAGAAACCGGGGCTCCTGCAAACGGATTTGTAAATTCAGGCAATTAATTTTCTCAAATAAAGCTTTTTGACTGATTTGCCGGAAATATGCGCAAAGATAAACAGTTAAAGCAATTTTATAAAAAACAGGGTTTTGCCCTGTTTTTTTTATTTACCCCTTGAAATTTATGAATGAGCAGTTACAATTTAGTGAACTGCTCAAAATCAGGCAGTTAACTCTGACAAATCAATTATGTTTTAATCCCTCAAAAATTATTTTTTTTCTTTAGATCCAATCATGAATTAATCTGGTTTTTGATTATTAATTGAAACAAAAAATTTTGCCTTTTTTGAGGCATCTTTATTAAAAAACATGAAAGGCGGTTTAAATGACTACAGCCGAAAGCGGTAAGACAGTCAAAGTTCACTACACAGGCAAACTTGAAAGCGGAGAAGTTTTCGACTCATCAAAGGGAAGAGAACCTCTCGAATTTACTATGGGCGCAGGCCAGATGATCCCCGGATTTGAAAAAGGGGTTGACGGAATGAATGTAGGGGAAACAAAGGAAATTACAGTTTCTCCGCAGGAAGGCTACGGTGAAAGAAGAGAAGACCTTGTGGCTGAGTATGACAAGTCAATGTTTCCGGACGACCTTGAACTTCAGGAAGGTATGCAGCTTCAGTCGAAAACTGATACCGGACAGATTATTCCACTTGTAGTTAAAAAAATTGAAGGCGATAAAGTTACGCTTGATGCAAATCATTTCCTTGCAGGACAAAATCTTATTTTTGAAGTTGAGCTTGTTGCTGTATCATAGTATTTAAAAATGACAGGGTCAGCCCTGTCATTTTTAACCTGAACATTTCGGATAAAACTCAATGGAAATCACTTTAACTACTCCTGCACTTCTCTTCCCGGCAATCTCACTTCTCCTGGTTGCCTATACAAACAGATTTCTAGCTCTTGGGAACAGAATAAGAAATCTTAATTCCATACTTAAATCAAATCCTGACCACACAATTCTAAGCCAGATAAAAAGACTCAGAAGAAGAGTTTATCTTATAAAAAATATGCAGGCATTCGGTGTCTCAAGTCTTTTATGCTGTGTTCTCTGCATGTTCTGCCTTTTTGCAGGGAAACCTTTTCTTGGGAAAATAGTTTTTGGGGCAAGTCTGATTCTGATGATGATATCCCTTAGTCTTTCACTCAGGGAAATAATAATTTCTGTTCAGGCCCTTGAAATTGAACTGCAGAATATTGAAGACAAGAAAAAGACCAGCAGGCAATAGTCTTTTAAATTAACTTATTTTAAAACCACCACCGGAAGATCTCTTTGTTCAGAAGCTAATTGATACACACTTTTCTTACCTGGAGAAGATCACATCTGCCCAGAAAAATCTTTTCAATACCGTCCTGTTTAAGAGTTGTCATTCCGTCTTCCAGAGCCTGATTTTTCAATTCCTCCATTATAGCCTGGCTCTGAACAAGTTTTTTTATCTTGTCAGTTCCAAGAAGCAGTTCATGAAGACCTGTTCTTCCAAGATATCCGGTCTGGTTGCATTTTGGGCATCCTTTTGGTCTGTAAAGCACAAGATCTTTTGAATATGGAATATTCAGATGTTTTTCAAAAGCTTTTTCACCGTATTCATGAACAAGTTCAAAATATTCGTCTTCGCTTGGATGATATTCTTCCTTGCAGTGCTTGCAAAGTGTCCTGACAAGACGCTGGGCAAGGATACACAATATTGCATCGGCAAAATTGAAGGGATCCATACCCATATCAAGAAGCCTTGTTACAGTTTCAGGGGCAGAGTTCGTATGAAGGGTTGAAAATACAAGATGTCCTGTCAGAGAGGCTTCAATACCTATCTGGGTTGTTTCCTTGTCCCTCATTTCACCGACCATGATGACGTCGGGGTCAGCCCTTAAAAAAGCTCTCATGGCCGCAGCAAAGTCAAACCCTATTTTTGGCTTCACCTGAACCTGACGAAGACCTTTCTGGGTTATTTCCACAGGATCTTCAGCTGTCCATATTTTGGTTTCCGGCTTGTTTATATACCCAAGTGCGGAATGAAGAGTAGTTGTCTTACCTGAACCAGTTGGACCGCAGACAAGAACAATGCCGTAGGGCATTTTTATACACTTTACAAATTCTTCAAAATTTCTTTTGGAAAAACCCATGTCCGGAAGAGGAATCGGCTCTCCTGAAGCAAGAAGTCTGAGTACGACATCTTCCACCCCTCCCTGGGTCGGGATAGTTGCCATACGAAGTTCGAGATCCTTTCCGCCGAACTTTTTAAACTTTATCTTTCCGTCCTGGGGTTTTCTTTTTTCCGCAATATCAAGATCTGCCATAATCTTAAGCCTTGAAACAATGGCATTCTTAAAATGATAGGGGACTGTCTGATAAAGCATGCAGGCACCGTCAATCCTGAATCTTACCTCGGTATTAGATTTTCCCATGTAAGGTTCTATGTGTATGTCCGAAGCATTTCTTGAATTTGCATCGAGAATTATCTTGTTAACAAGCTGAACAATTGCCGAGCTTTCTTCACTTACCCCTGATTCCGCCTCCTCTATTTCAACTTCTTCGTCACCCATCTGTGAAAGGATTTCATCTATGGAATCAAGTTCGTCATCCTTCTGGGTAAAGTGATCGATCATATTCAGAATATCTTCCTTGAAAGCAAAGGAATACTTGACCGTCTTTCCGGGAAAAAGGGATTTAATATCAGAAATTCTCTGGATATCTTCAGGATTGTCAATTGCAATTACTGGACAGCCGTCTTCGTCTGTCCTTACAGGAACCCATTTATTGCTTTTAAGGAAAGGGATTTTAAGACCTCTCATGAGTTCGCCCGGAATGGGCATGGTTGTTTCGAATTTTACATACTTTACACTGAAGTATCTTGCAATTGACTCACCGATGTCGTCTTTTGGAATACTGAATTCCTTTAAAAGTACTTCTTCAATGCTTTTTTGCTGGGTTCTTGCCTTTGAAGTGGCGTTATCAAGTTCTTTCTTGGTAAGAATATGATTTTCAAGCAGATAGTCAAATTTTCTTGGACGCCTCTGCATGGCAAGCCTTTTCTGGTTATGAAGAGCAATTCCAAGAACCTGAGCAAGTTCAAGAACGTAGGTCTCGTCTCTTTTTTCAAAAGCCATGCCGTTTTTCTTGTTTATAAGCTGAATAGCTCCAAGAAGAAAATTTTTATAAATTATCGGGACAACCAGAACCTGCTTTGTTGTAAAACCTGTTTTTTTATCCCAGCTCTTGTCAAACTCCAGTTCGGGATCAATCTTTTTAAGCTCTTCATCATCATAGACATTTTCCACATTCACCAGAGTCTGCTTGAAAACACAATAACCTGCAAGTGAAGTCTGGGAAATCGGAACACGGATCTCAGATATTTCATCGCCTGTCTTAAACCTTGAAACAAGCTCTCTTTTAGTACCGTCGACATAATAGATCGTCAGCCTGTCACATTCAAAAAGAGAGGTGATTTCATCCTTCAGATCAATAAATATTTCATCAAGCTTTACAGCTTCATTGATTTTGTTCGATATGCTCTGGAGCTTGGTTCTGTACTCGACCTCTGATTTAAGATGCTGAATATCGTTGATGTTTTCGCTCATATATCCCTGTTATCCCTGTCTGATTTATCAGGCTTTTCATTATTACCCGGAAAAAAAATTTTTTTTACACCCGCTCCCGCAAGAAGCAGCGAAAAAAGCACAAAGGTAAGTCTAACAAAAAAAACAGATTCCGTCATTGCCTCAAGCTCATGCCTTTGAACAAAAAATTTTATCATGACAGCTATTGAAGCAGCTATAAGAACAATACCCGTTATTAAATCTCTTTTATTATTCATTTTGTTTTACCACATCCTTTCAGAAATTCACAAACATATACTTTAATCCGGCTGCCGTTATTTTCAATCTGAAAAAAAGACTGACGATTCTTTAAATCCGTCCGCAAATAAACCGGGTCAGTGCTGTACAGCCTACTATATCAATAGTGACAGCTATAACCTCCGGCAGATTATATAATCACATGAGTTCTTTTTCAAATTTTTGTTCAATATCATCAAGCTCTTTTGTTTTCAGATCAAGCTCTTCAAAATATTCTTCGATTTCTTCCTGAACCTTTGAAATTCGCCTGGAAACAGCACCCATTTTTTCCACATCGCCTGCTTCGGAAGCTTTCTGCATGTCATCTCCAAGCATTTTTTCCTCTTCTTCAAGAGAAATTATTTTTTCTTCAAGCTCGCTTATACGTTTTTTCAAAGGACGAACAGCCTTTGATTTTTCCTGAACAGCAATCGCACGCTGCCTTTTCAGAAGTTTTTTATCCTGCCCGCTGTTTTCCGAAGTCTCTTTTTTCAGCTGGTACCCGGACTCTTCCTCCCATCCGATCTTATCAAGAAACTCCTGATAGGTTCCCTCGAAAAGCTCTATTCTGTCAGAATAAAAAACTATCAGTTTCTGTGCAACGGCATCAAGAAGCATTTCATTATGAGTGACCATCAATACAGAACCTGTAAAATTGTCAAGAGCTGCCAGAAGAGCATCGCATGAGTCCATATCGAGATGGTTTGTCGGCTCGTCCAGAAACAGAAAATTGCATGGTCTGGCCAGAAGCTTTCCAAGCATCACCCTGCTTCTCTCTCCTCCCGAAAGCACACTCACAGGCTTTAATGCATCGTCTCCGGAAAACAGCATTGCACCGCAGATTGAACGAACCTTTGTTCTATCCAGCTCAGTATTTGCGTAGAAGATTTCATCCGCAACAGTATTTTCATCATTAAGATCATCAAGAAAGTCCTGTACATAAACTCCGGGCTTAGCATTGCCGCTGAAATTTATTTCCCCGGAATCAGCCTCAATTATACCTGAAAGAATTTTAACAAGAGTGGTCTTTCCACGTCCGTTTGCTCCGATTATTCCGATTTTATCACCTGAATTGATTGAAAAACTCAGATTTTTAATTATTTCTTTTTCTTTGGAATAGGAAAAATTCAGATTTTCAACATTTAAAATCTGCTTGCCGGAAAAAGGGACTTCATTAAAAGAAAAATCAAGCTGTTCAAGTTTATCCAGCTTTTTTTTATTCCCCATTTTTTCAAGAGACTTCACCCTTGACTGAACCATTCCGGCAAGCCTTGCCTTTGCACGGAATCTGGAAATAAAAAGTTCTACTTCCTTTTTTCTTTTTTCTTCGTTTATCCTTGTTTTTTCATATATTTCTTCTTCAAGAATAATCTGCTCATAAAAAGCCTGGGTATTACCTTCAACTTTCTTCAGCTTTTTTCTGTGAATTCCTGCAACATGTGTTACAACAGAATCCATGAATCTTCTGTCATGAGTGATCAGAAAAAACTCCTTGGACCATTTCAGTAAAAAATCCTTGAGCCATCTTATGGAAGTAATATCAAGATAGTTTGTAGGTTCATCGAGAAGAAGAAAATCAGGCTCTCCCACAAGCAGTTTTGCCAGATTGATTCTTACCTGATAACCTCCGGAAAATTCTTTTGGCGACTTATCAAAATCTGAAACTGAAAAACCAAGCCCTGAAAGAATCTTTTCAGCTTTCCATATGTTCTCCTTCTCATTTACAGGAAGTGAAGACGAAACTTCCTTCAAAAGAGTGTCACTTGAAAAATCTAGTATCTGGCTAAGATAGCCCACTTTGTAATTTTTGGGTATAATTATTTCACCCTGATCCGGCTCTGCTTCACCAGTGATCAATCGCAAAAGAGTAGATTTACCATGTCCGTTTTTACCCACAAGGCCAACTTTCTCGCCCGAATTTATTTTAAAGCTTATTGAATCAAACAAAAGATTCTGGCCAAAACTTTTAGTCACACCTGAAACTGCAATCACTTTAAGAATACTCCTCAGTCTTAAATATCTTTAAATATTTTCCTTGACTTATATTTCAAAAATTCCTAGTTAACCAAAAATAAATAATCTGTCTAATTTATTAAAATTTATATTTTTTTTATCTTATGAATACCTGAAAAAAAACAATGTGATTTAAAAATTTCTTTATTCCCATGCAAAAAACATTTTGCACTTTTGGTTTTAAATATTATTACACAATGTTAAAGACAAGTAAAAATGGTAAAAGTTTTTTAAATTTCAATATATTTATAAAGATTTGAAAGGAAGGGGATAGAATGACAAAATTTGTTTACACCTTCGGCAACGGCATAGCCGAGGGAAATGCCGCCCAGGCAAATCTTCTTGGCGGAAAGGGTGCAAACCTGGCAGAAATGGCAACTTTGGGCCTGCCTGTTCCTCCCGGTTTCACAATTACAACAGATTTTTGTAATGAATACTTCAAAAACGGCGGTAAATACCCTGATTCTCTTATCCAGGAAGTTGAAAAAGCTCTTAAGGAAGTTGAATCAATCATGGACATGAAATACGGTGACCCTGACTCTCCTCTTCTGGTTTCATGCAGATCAGGTGCAAGACAGTCCATGCCGGGAATGATGGAAACCGTTTTAAACGTTGGACTGTGTCCTTCAACTATCCCGGGACTCATCAAAAAAACAGGCAATGAATGGTTTGTATACGATGCATACAGACGCCTCATTATGATGTATTCCGATGTTGTAATGGAAAAAGCTGAAGAAGTCGATCCTGTCGACGGTCAGGAAATAAGAATTCAGCTTGAAAATATCATGGATGATCTGAAACTTGAAAAAGGATATGAAAGCGAAACCGAATTCAATGTTGAAGATCTCAAGTTCCTTTGTGAAGAATTCAAGAAAAAAATCCTCGATACCTTCGGCATTCCATTCCCTGATGACCCGAAACAGCAGCTATGGGGATCAGTTGGCGCTGTTTTTAAAAGCTGGCACGGTAAAAAAGCCAAATCATACAGAAGAATTGAAGGTATTCCTGATGAATGGGGAACTGCCTGTACTGTAATGAGTATGGTTTTCGGAAATATGGGCGATACATCTGCAACAGGGGTTGCGTTTACAAGAAACCCTGCTACAGGTGAAAACAAGTTTTACGGTGAATGGCTTGCCAACGCACAGGGAGAAGATGTGGTTGCAGGCTACAGAACACCAAACCCACTGAACGATGACACAAAAAATGAGCAGAACGAACACCTCCCTTCCCTTGAGCAGCAGATGCCCGAAGTATACAAAGAGCTCTATGAAGTCAGAAATAAGCTTGAGAAGCACTACAGCGATATGCTTGACATTGAGTTTACTATTCAGGAAAAGAAACTTTTCATGCTTCAGTGCCGCGTTGGTAAAAGAACAGGTGCGGCAGCCCTTAACATGGCAATGGAAATGCTTGGCGAAGGAATGATCGATGAAGAAACCTGCGTTACAAGACTTAAGCCTGCACAGCTCGATGAACTTCTCCACCCGATAGTAGACCCGGAAGAAGAAGCAAAGATATCTCCGGTTGCAAAAGGGCTTCCTGCAGGTCCCGGAGGCGCGATCGGACAGATTGTCTTTACAGCTGAAGATGCGGTTAAGTGGTACAAGGAAGGAAAAGGAGTAATCCTTTTAAGAGAAGAAACAAATCCTGAAGATGTCGAGGGAATGAGAGCTGCCAATGCAATTCTTACAGCAAAAGGCGGAATGACAAGCCATGCGGCTCTGGTTGCAAGAGGCTGGGGAAAATGCTGCATAGTCGGTGCTTCGATGCTTGAAATAAACCTTTCAAAAAGAGAGCTGAAAATCGGCTCAAAAGTATACAAAGAAGGCGACACATTCACTTTAAACGGAACAAAAGGCCTTGTTTATGAAGGCACTCTGAATATGCTCGATGCCACTGAAAATCCAAACTTCAAAAAATTCATGACCATAGTTGACAAGTTCAGAACAATGGGCGTGAGATCAAATGCAGAAACACCAAAGGATGCCGAGACATCTCTTGAACTTGGTGCGGAAGGTATTGGACTTTTCAGGACTGAACATATGTTTTACGGAGAAAACTCTGAAGAACCTCTGTTCCTTTTGAGAAAAATGATCCTGAGCTCCAACGAGGATGAAAGAAGACAGGCTCTTGACGAACTGGCTCCTTTTGTAAAAAGAGACCTCAAGGCAACAATGGAAGTCATGAACGGCCTTCCCGTTACAATAAGACTTCTTGATCCTCCTCTTCATGAGTTTATACCCCACTCAAGAGAAAAACAGGAAGAAGTTGCAAAGGCTCTCAACATTGATGTTTCTGAAGTTATCAGAAGAGGTGAAGGCCTTAAGGAAAGCAACCCCATGATGGGCCACAGAGGTTTCAGGCTTGGAGTTACCTATCCCGAAATTACAGAAATGCAGGTGCGCGGCATACTTGAAGCCGCTGCCGAAATGATAAAGGAAGGAAAAGATCCTAAACCTGAAATCATGGTTCCTGTAACCTGTGATGCAAAAGAGCTTGTAATCGCAAAAGAAATAACAGACAAGGTTTATGCTCAGGTCAGGGAATCATTTGGCCTTGAAAAAATTGACTATCTCTTCGGTACAATGATCGAAATACCAAGAGCAGCCCTTCTTGCCCACGAAATGGCTGAGGTTGCAGAATTCTTTTCCTTTGGTACAAACGACCTTACCCAGATGACATACGGCTTCAGCAGAGACGACTCAGATGTTTTCATGGGGCCTTATCTTGACTATGAAATAATTGACCACGATCCTTTCCAGACCATCGACAAGAAAGGTGTAGGACAGCTCATAACTTACGGTGTTGAAAGAGGAAGACAGTCCAGACCTGATCTTAAGATTGGAATATGCGGAGAACACGGAGGAGACCCTGCTTCTGTTGAGTACTGCTTTGAAAAAGGGCTTAACTATGTAAGCTGCTCCCCTTTCAGACTTCCCATAGCAAGACTTTCAGCAGCTCATGCTGAAATAAAGGCAAAAAGAAACAGATAAAATAAAAAAAGCATCATCCGGAAAACTAAAAAACCGGATGATGCTTTGAACCATTTCTAATTTAATAAATCTTTAATATTTAAATTTGCATACTACTTTTTCGGAGCTATCATAACTGCTTCACCGTCAAGCACGTCTTTCCCTTCCTGATTTTTACACAAAGTTCTTAAAATCACTCTGTTTTTTTCAGGAATAAGCTCCTTTACTTCAACTCTTGCCGTTACAGTATCGCCAATTTTTACAGGAGCAAGAAAAGCCAGCTCCTGCTTGAGATAAATTGTTCCAGGCCCCGGGAGCCTGGTCCCGAGCACTGCTGATATAAATCCTGCACTCAGCATTCCGTGGGCAATTCTTGTCTTAAACATTGTATTCTTAGCATATTCTTCATTTATATGTGCAGGGTTAAAATCGCCTGTAACGCCTGCGAACTGATATACATCAGATTCTGTAACAGTTTTTGTAAATTCAGCGAAATCCCCAACTTTCATCTCTGCTACTGTTTTACCAGTCTCCATTTATCAAACCTCCGCTTTTAAGATTATATTTACAGTTAGTATTGAACCGGAGCTTTTCATATAAAAATAACAGGTTCAGATCTTTATTCTTATTCATTTCTTCTTCATGCTGCTTCACTTGCAGCTTTTTTACCCTGCTTCTGATCACCTGTTTTTTTTTCTTCTTCATCTCTTTCAAGAAGCCAGGAAGAAATTTTCGGAGCAAATTCCTTCTGATATTTCGAACTTACATAAATACCAATATGGCCGGTCTCAAGGCACACATCTTCGGTGTCAGTACTTGCTACCGCACTTGTAAGCTTGTCTGAAGCAGAGGGAGGAACAAGGTGATCAAACTTTCCATATATGTTAAGAACAGGCATTGTAATTTTCCTGAGATCAACTTTTTGTCCCCCTATTACAAGTTCGTTTTTTATGAGCAGGTCTTTCTGATAAAGATCTTTAATAAACTGCCTGAACGTTTCTCCTGGAAAATCAGGGCTGTCATAAATCCACCGTTCCATCCTTATGAAATTTTCAAGAAAAGGCTTGTTGTCAATATTGTTCAAAAATCCTTTATACTTGTCTATCATAAGCCTTGCAGGATTAAGAAGAAGAAAACCGAAATTCATTATGTCGCCGGGAATATTTCCAAATCCGTCAACAACTTTGTCTACGTCTATTTTCTTCATCCATACATGCAGAAGTCCTTCACTTGTATCAAAACTGGTTGGTGTAACAGTCAGAACCAGATTTTTAACTTTTTCAGGATGAAGAGAAGAATACATTGTGCAAAAAGTACCTCCCATGCATATTCCCATGAGATTTACTTTTTTGGAATTTTCTCTTTTTCTTACAAAATCAACCATATTATCCAGATAACCATTAACATGATCATCAATGGTGAGATACTTGTCCTTAAACGAAGGATATCCCCATTCAATCATGTATACGTCCATTCCGTCGTTGAGAAACTTTTCAACAACACTTCTTCCGGGCTGAAGATCCAGCATTGTTTCTCTGTTGATAAGAGCATAAACTACCAGAAGAGGGGTTTTTCTCTTTTTTTCCGATACTGAAGATTTGTAGTATTTAAGCCTGACCCTGTCTTCCTGATGAATTATTTCATAGGGTGTTTCAGCTATATCATCGTGGAGATCGCTTGTTAAAACATCGTATGCATCGTTAAGGTATGAATTAACTTTTGATGCATTTTTTGCAACATCCTCTAAAAATTTGTCAGTGACCTGTGATAATTCAACCATTGTTTCCCCCGTTGATCTGATTTAATTTTTGCTTTCTTTTTCCAGCTTTTTCACTGCTCTCTTAAGCTCTGACAATTCCTTGTACATTTCATCAATCTCTGATTTCGTCGGGACAGGCATGGACGATACAACGTCTTCCAGAACAGCATCTCTCGCAGACTTGAACTGAGCCATATTTTCAAGGGTTTTCGCCATTACTGAAATGTACTCATTTGAATGAAACATTGACATATAATGGGCTTCAAGTTTTTTGAGCCACATATTATAGTACTCTTCAGAATTTTCAGGAAGCTTGCCTTCTGCAATCATTTTTTCCATATCCTTCTGCATGAGTATAAAGGTCTTTTCCATTGGCAGATAAAGAAAATAAATAAACTCGATTACTGCAGCATTGAAAAGATTGAATTTATCCAGAGCTCCTGCTATCTTTTCATGATATTCTCTCCCAAGACCCACCTGGGGCATTCCAAGTATTCTTGAAAGTTCTTTTTCATAAAAAGTTTCCCACTTTTTAAAAAGCTCTTTGTCTATCTTGCTGAAATCCATACTGCTGAAATTATTTTTTACTGCCTCAGCCTGCTCCATGCTTTTTTCCTGAAATATCCTGAAGCTTTCCGACATGGCATTCATTATTTTCTCCAAGGTTTTTCGCCTTTCTTCCATTGACTTTTCTGATAAAAAAGATTCATCCGGGTTTTTAAGAGAACTGAGAAAGGACTCCCATGATTTCATGGACAGATTCCATACATTGTTTACCTGTTCCATTGATTTTTTATAATCATTCTGGCTGAAAGCGTTTACATCTCCATTCTTCCATACTTTAGCCATGTCACTGAAAAACTGACCTGAAAGACTGACCCAGTTTTCAAACATTTCGCTCCTTTTTTGTTCAAATTTTTTTTCAAATGTTTGGTTCATAACATATTCCTTTATAGACAAATTTCAACCGGTAAGCTTAGAAAAAATATATTTGCAATTTATATACCAAAAAGATTAGCTAATAATAACTGAGAATATAAGCCAGATAGTCCGGCTTCATTATAGAATCAAAATGTAAATAAGATTTTCAAGTCGATATTTTTCGAAGTATTTGAAATGAATTAATAAAAATTTTAAATAACATACCAAATTAAAAATTTTCAATCAAGCAGTTTTTATTTTATAATGCAGCAAGTTGTAAAAATCTTTTTTTCTAAAAAAACGAAGCTGAGAAGGCTTCAGTTTAACCGCTTAAAAACAAGCGTCTTTTCAGAATTTTCAACAAAAAAAGACACTGAACAGGTGATGCCTTGAGTGATAAAACAGCTGTACTTTCAGATATACACGGAAACTATGATGCATTGAAAGCCGTTTTTGAAGATATGGAAAAACAAAATATCTCCGAGGCTGTAAGCCTTGGCGACAATATAGGATATGGTCCTGAACCCAACCAGGTTGTAAGTACCCTGAAACTGAAATCTATTCCTTCGGTGCTTGGGAATCATGAGCTCGGCATTATTACACCTGAAATAAAAAAATGGTTCAACCCCTTTTCAAGAGAAGCCCTCACTATTACAGAAAATATTTTAACCGGCAATTCTATTGAAACAATATCAAAGTATCCGGACTACCTGATAAAAAGCAATATCCGCTTTGTACATGGAGCTCCGCCTGATAAAATTCTTACATATATTTTCGAATTTTCTCCCGAGGGATTGAAAAATCTTTTTACACAGTACTCTGAACATATATGTTTTACAGGGCACACTCACAAGCTTGGAATGATATATACGGATAAAAACAATGTAGTAAAATCGGAGCTTGAAACAGTTGCAAAACTTGATAAAAAAAAAAGATATATAATAAATTCAGGAAGCATAGGTCAGCCAAGAGACGGAGATAAAAGAGCGAAATATCTGATATTCAATAAAAAAACACTGGAAATTGAAATCAGATTTGTTGATTATGACAGAGAA
>JBFWJK010000050.1:0-18189 GCA_050253255.1 Desulfobacteraceae bacterium
AAGCTTTGAACTCCGGCTTCTGCCCGGAACATAATCAAGGTCACAGCAGGGATCAGGATTTTTGAGATTGATTGTCGGAAAAACGATCTGATTTTCCAGACTTAAAACACAAGCTGCTGCCTCTAATGCGCCTGCTGCACCGAGAAGATGACCTGTCATAGATTTGGTTGAAGAGATTTTGAGATTTTTGCAGTGAGATCCAAAAACTTTTTTTACTGCGGAAGTTTCATATTTATCGTTGAGTACTGTCGAAGTTCCGTGTGCGTTTATATAGCCTATTTCTGAAGGGGCAATTCCTGAAGATGAAAGAGCTGCTTCCATTACAGCGGCCATGCCTTTTCCGTCAGGTTCGGGGGCGGCTATATGATACCCCTCGCTTAAAACAGAATATCCATCAATTTCAGCAACAGGCTTTACACCACGTTCAAGAGCTTTTTCAAGATTTTCAAGAACCAGAAAAGCACTCCCTTCTGCCGGAACAAAACCATCCCTGTCCCTGTCAAAGGGCCTTGAAGCCGAATTTGGATCCATGTTTTTAGAAAGAGCCTTCATTGAATTAAGTCCTGATAAAAATACCGGTGTAATAACCGCTTCTGTTCCGCCGGCTATGCAGCAGTCCATTTCTCCGTATTTAATACGCAGATAAGCCTCACCGATTGCATTAGCTCCTGCTGCACACGCACTTGCACATGTAAGAACAGGCCCTTTTATGCCAAGATGAATACTCATAGCCCCAACTGCCATGTTAGGCAGAAAATGGGGAATAAAATAAGGGCTCAATCTCGGGCTTTTTCTTACAACCTGTCTTTCAACAGCTTCTTCTGCAAGACCAAAGCCGCCTGCCCCGTTGCCTCCGAAAATGCCGATCCGGTTTGTTTCATAATATTTTACATCCAGACCTGCATCCCTTAAAGCAAGCTTTCCGGCAGCAACTGCGTATAAAATATACAAGGGAAGATTGTTCGATTCATTTTTTCCGAAATAATCTTCCCTGATAAATTTTTTGACTTCACCGGCAACCTTGAACGGAAAACCGCCGGTATCAAATTTTTTTATAAAATCAATACCCGATCTGCCGGCAGCAAGGGAGTCAAAAAACTCCTTTCTGCCGGTTCCAACAGGCGAAACAACACCTATGCCTGTAACGGCAACCTTATGAAAGGGAGTTTTAAACATTTAACTTTATGAAATTTTTTCCAGATATTCCAGAGCATCTTTCACTGTAAGAAGATTTTCTGCATCTTCATCGGGAATTTCAATATCGAACTCATCTTCAAGACTCATCATAAGCTCGACAATTTTAAGTGAATCAGCACCAAGATCGTTTATAAACGATGCTTCGGGAACAACTTTTTCAATATCTACTTCAAGCTTTTCTGCAATGATGGATTTGAGTTTATCCTGCATCGACATTTTCCACCTCAACTTTCTGAATAAAGCCGAAAAAACCGGCCAATCAAGAATTAAAGTTCTTCTTTAGCACCCAAAACAAGGCGGCCTTTGTACATTCCGCATCCTGGACAGGCTGCATGTGAACGTTTTGGTTCACCGCACTCAGGACAAGCCAGAAGGCTTGGTGAAACAATTTTTTCTTTCTGATGTGTACGACGCTTATCTCTGCGTGACTTTGATGTTTTCCTCTTTGGAACTGCCATTATTGACTCCTGTAAACGTTACTGCATTGTTTTAATATGTATGGCCGAACAAAATATAATTTCGGTCAGTTACGATTCATTAAACAAAATCCAAACTAAGTTAGCATAATAAACAGACACTTACAAGTCTATTATATCTTATTTATCCCTGAGCAGAGCGTTTCATATCTGCAGAGTAAAAAGCACTGCTCCCTGAGGGCTTTCCCCCCCAACGATCCTGCGTCCGGAAACTTAACAGCCGATGTATCACCGTACCTTATCAAAGACCCGATATAGGGCAGACCGGAACAGCACTCAACCAGGGTCAGCATAACCAACTTTTAAAGCAGGTTACCTCCTTATCAGATTTCCTGATAATTTCCAGATTTTTTTATACTTTTATAAAAAATTATTTTTATCAACAAAAAAATACTGATTTTCATTCAAAACCATAATTTATAAAATCCCCCGATAAAAACATTGACATCCAGGGGGCATAGGGAATAAATCTTATCCATATTCTCAGGGCGGGGCGGAATTCCCCACCGGCGGTAATCTTTGTCATAAAAGAAAGCCCGCGAGCGCCTTAATTATTTTTAAGGGTCAAGCAGATTCGGTGAAAATCCGAAGCCGACGGTTAAAGTCCGGATGGAAGAGGATAAAAAATTATTATATGCTACCAAGCATTTAATTCCGGCTGTATTTTTTCGGCCGATTCCCCTCTTTTTGCCCTGATTCATGAAAATTTTTATTATACAGGGAGTCAAACCATGAATCAGACATTATTATCACAATTTGGAAACCCTTATGAAAGGGTTGAAAACGGATTAAAATCACTTGCCTCAGGAAACGGAATTCTTGTTACAGACAATGAAGACAGAGAAAACGAAGGCGACCTTATTTTTTCCGCCGAGCACCTTACCAGTTCCCAGATGGCAATGCTTATCAGAGAATGCAGCGGAATTGTCTGTCTTTGTCTTACAGATGAAAAAATTAAATCTCTTGAAATTCCAATGATGGTTGAAAACAACTCAAGCAGATATCAGACTGCATTCACAGTTTCAATTGAGGCATCCGAAGGTGTAACCACAGGGGTTTCAGCAGCTGACAGAGTTACAACCATAAAAGCTGCAATAAAAGACAATGCAAAACCTCAAGATCTTAAAAGACCGGGGCACATTTTTCCATTGAAGGCTAAAAAAGGCGGAGTACTCGAAAGACAGGGCCATACTGAAGCCACAGTAGACATGTGCAGACTTGCCGGACTTAAACCTTTCGGAGTTTTATGCGAGGTTACAAATACTGACGGAACAATGGCAAGAACTCCTGAAATAGTCGATTTCGGACTTAAAAACAACATCCCTGTACTTACAGTTGATGACATTATTCTTTACAGGGAAAAAAACAGAATTTAATCCGCTGATGACCTAAAATCACAATTTTTATCAGCGGCTGTAAAAAAAGGGGCGCACCCGAGCCCCTTTAATTTATTTCACCTTGCATACCGGCATAATATAATGGTAAAAAAAACGTTTGTATTTTTATTGAAACAATAATTATCAGGACAGGTTATGGACAATACAATAATAACAAGATTCCCCCCCAGCCCAACAGGTTCACTCCATGTCGGGGGAGCAAGAACAGCTGTTTTCAACTGGCTGTATGCAAGGGCAAAAAAAGGAAAATTCATTTTAAGATTTGAGGATACAGACCGGGAGCGTTCCACCAGAGAATCAGAAGAAGAAATTCTTGAAGCTATGGAATGGCTGGGGCTTGATTATGATGAAGGCCCTTTTTACCAGACAAAAAGATTTGATGTTTATCAAGAATATGCTGACATTCTGATTGAAAAAGGACTGGCATACTACTGCACCTGCACCCAGGAAGAAGTAGAAGCAATGAGAGAAAAAGCAAGGGCAGAAGGCAAAAAACCAAAATACGACGGAAGATGCAGAGAAAAAGGACTTAAAAAAACCGAAGGTGCGGTTTTAAGAATCAAGGCCCCTCTTTCGGGAACCTGCATAATAAAAGACGTAATAAAAGGTAACATTGCAGTTCCGTATGAAGAACTTGACGATTTTATTATCCAGAGAAGCGACGGTTTTTTTACCTATAATTTTGCTGTAACAATAGATGACCTTACCATGGGAGTCAGCCCCATAATAAGAGGTGATGATCATGTGAGCAACACTCCAAAACAGATTGTTATTTATGAAGCCCTTGGAGAAAAAGTTCCTGAGTTTGGTCATGTTCCAATGGTGCTTGGTTCAGACAAAAAAAGACTCAGCAAAAGGCATGGCGCCATGAGCATTCTGGAATACAAAAAACTTGGATATCTTCCCGACGCTGTTATAAATTATCTTGTAAGGCTTGGGTGGTCATGCGGAGATCAGGAATATTTCACAAGAAATGAACTTATTGAAAAATTCTCCCTTGAAAACATAGGAAGGTCTCCTGGAGTTTTTGACCCTGAAAAAATGCTCAGCATAAACGGAGAACATATCCAGAATTCTGATGATGACTTTCTTTGCAGTATAATCTCGGCACAGTCAGGCATTCCTGTTTCAGAAAAGCTCAAACTTGCTGTGAACGTATACAAATCCAGAGCAAAAACACTAATTGAACTGGAAGATTCAATAAAAGTATATTTTACTGAAGAGTTTGAATATTCTGAAAAAGCCGCCAAGGACAACCTGAAAGCATCAGCAGGGGAAATTCTTAAAAGTTTTGCAGACAAGCTGAAAGCGATAAAAGATTTTACCCATGATGAGATCGATTCAGCATTTAATCAGGTTCTGGCTGATCACGAAATAAAGTTTCCCAAACTTGCAAAACCTCTTCGCGTTGCACTTACAGGCACTGCCCAGGGAGCCGGAATTCATGAAACGCTTGATCTTACAGGGAAAGAAAGAGCTATCGAAAGAATTGAAAAGGCGGTCATGTGGATTAATGAAAACAGAGGCTAAAAAATTCTTGACATTCTTTCCATATGGAGCTAAAAGTTTTTTCACTTCCTGAGGGATGGTCTAACGGTAAGACGGCGGACTCTGACTCCGCTTATCGGGGTTCGAATCCCTGTCCCTCAGCCACTGTAGAAACTTCGTAAGTCCCTTTAATTATAGCCTTCTGGCAGATTAAAGGGACTTTTTAGTTTAGTCAAGAAATTTCATTTACTGTGTACAAATTGTGTAAAAACTGTGTACAAATTGTGTACACTTACAGACAAGAAACTACTCTTTATTAGTGTTCTTCAAGACGTTCCCTGAAAGTATGTTCAGCACCTTCAGAATACCATTAACTATCTTGTCATCTGTTTTTGTCGGAGTAAGAGCAGTGATAGCGTTCGCTCCTAGACAAACAAGTCCTAGTCCTTCTAGTATTGTAAAGTATATTTCCATTATTCCTCCTAATCGTATATATTATATGTAATAGTTCTCTTATTAAAATCTACTGTAAGATACTTTAAACCATTTTTGTTTATAACTTCTTTTACAGTATTAACTAAACCCTTATGTGAATTAATATTATTAAAATGGTCTGTTATTAAGATAGGTTTCTCAGGATTAGTCATAGCTTCACCTATGTATTTATAAGCTAAACCTAAGCTACGTCCTGTTCCTCTGCCAGTTATGTTTATTACACAATCATAATCTAATTCTTTTAACTCAGTGATAGTTTCTTTATCTATAAGCTTAGATATCATAATTATACCTCCTTTAGCTTCATAGCCTTAAATAACAGATTAGCTAATTCTGGTTGTTTTTCAGTTAATAGAATAGTATCTGCCATTAGTTCTAATGTTTTATTTATCAATTCCCAATCTTTATGTCCTATCTCTTCTGTAACTGTAATAACCCTAATAGGTAGCGTCTTAGTGGATTTAACAAAGCCTATAAGTAGTTTCCATTTTAATCACAGTATTCCCTCTGTAGGTTTCCAGTATTTCCCCTGTAGTTTCCTTAAAGTTTTAAAAAGCTCTGGATATAAAAAATTTTATCTCCAGTTCCTGTAAAGAATGTTCTGCTGATAGTCTTGTGATTTCCCTTCCTATATATTTTTCAACATCTTCCAGGTGCTTATACATTTCTTTAAATTCAAGACCTGTGTCTATAAAACAATTTCATCTATCCTAGTTCCTTCTTACAGTAAAAGTAAAAGCATCGCTGTACTATCCTTACCACCAGACAGAAAGACTATATTAGTATGTTTCTTAACAGTATCTCCTGTAGTTCTGATAAGCTTCCCTTGCAGTACCCTTACCAAGTTTCGTATTGTAATACTTCTTCCAGTATCTCGCCATTCCCAGAGCATCGCTTGGAATAGGCTCTGGTATGCTCAAGTATTTTGCCCTGCAAGCCATAATACTTTTATCAAAGTCAACTATCAGTGACATAGGGTCAGGACTAAAACAACCCTTCCAGCGTTTAGACAGCACCCTGTCAAAAATATCCTTGTAAGTTTTAGGTTCAATCTGAAAAATACTGAGGGCAGGCCCTGAAATCTGAGTCAGGTAAGTTCCAAGCTTACTCTCCTGAGCAGCAGTAAGCATTAATAGTTCTTGAGCTTCAAGTGAATATACAGCATAATTCTGTAAGACAGTCTTTATTCTGTCTCTTAACCAATCTTTGTCTAGCAATTATCCTTTCTTTAATCTTATGATTAAGGCTTATAGTTAATCTAAAGATATATCTAAAGTACATCTAAAGCATGGCTTTCAGTTAATCTAAAGCTACCCTTATAGTTAATCTAAAGTATATCTAAAGATACCCTTTCAGTATAACTACCAGTCTACCAATAGATACTCTTATAGTTATACTTATAGTTATACTTATAGTATCTTTCCCCCTGGGCTTCCTTCCCCATAGTGTCGACTTGGGTGAAACCCTTGTCATTACTAGCTTTTAGCTCCCCTCTTAACTTCAAGTCAACTTTAACTATCTTCCTCTCTGGTTATAGTAAGGGTGGTCTATAGAATACAGGGAAAAAATCTTTAAAATTTTTAACCTATACTAACCTATAGGGTAACTTGTTTTAATTTTTTATCCCTGATATCTTATTAGGCTTTCTGAGCTTCTCGTGCTTTTTGCAATCGTTCTCTAACCTCTATTTTCTGTTCTTCGGTCAGCTCTTTTTTCAGGTAGGGATTTTTTCCGAATCTAAATTCATAAAGCGGACAATCTTTAATTGGACAGGTTCTTACTTCTGCTACTGAATCGTCGCTGCACTCCAAGCATTTCTCTCGGATTACTTTTAATGGTGTTCTTTTCATTTTCTCCTAATGTTTTATTAGTGTTTTAAAATTTTCTTGCAATACCCTATAGGTATGTATTAGTCTTAAATTTTTAAAAATAAATTGCAGGTATCTTATGAAACTTATAGCTATAGCCAATGCTCATATAGCAGGTCTTTGTTGGCGACATTTTGGTTTTGTCTTTAGTACTCTTTTTGTTGTAATTTTTATAAGAGCTGGTGTTGAAACTTTTTTTGATATAAGCCTTTATTCTGAAACAAAATATGTAGGAGGACTTTGTATTTGTTTTTTAGTTTTCTCATTTATTTCCAGTTGGCTTTTAGAGACTCTTCCAGATTATGACGGCGAAACCCATGAAATTTATAATTATTATACTAAGCATATTTAGTTTCACCTTGTGCCATGCTGCCAGTGAAAGCTACTAAACATCTAAACTTAAGCAACGAGTAATAAAAGGCATACCTTGACTAAAAAAATCAGCTTAATTATGGACTGTTTAGGATGGAAATTAACAGTTTTTGCCCCTGCAGTTGGGATTACTCTAATAATTGAAATTCATATTTTATTATGCTTATATCTTCCTGAACAAATAAACTTAATTAATAATATTTGTGTGTTTATGTTGCAGATATCAGGTGGTCTTCTTATTTTTTTACAGCTTAATAATAATCTTGAAGTTATTAAAAATGAAAATATTTTTGACATATTTGAAAAGACATTAAAAACATGCCCCTGCAGAATGAAAACAGCTGAATATAAATCGGTTATTAGCGCAAAAACTAACATAGAATCTTCATTCTCTAAAACCGAATTTATATCTGATTCAATTGAAGAAAAAATAGAGTTTCTCTTAAAAAAAACAGCAATATTTGAAAAAAAATTTAAAACATTTGCATCTGAAAACAAAAAAACAATAAAGACTGAAGTTGCTAAAATTAATCAACGTGCGGACGATATTAAAAAGGAAGGAGACCTCTTAGAAAAAAAACTCCAAAAAGTATTTAGTGAAGGGTTTAAATGGCAAATCTTTGGTTTTCTTTTGCTCTTTTACAGTTCATTTCTAACTATTTTTATTCTTTGATATTATAAAAGCCTGCGACAAAAGAGCTTTTTCCAGTGTCTCTGGAGTCATATAAGCACCATGCTTGCGGACTGAAGGAAGCACTTCTGAAGTTACCCATTTTTTAAATGCTTTTGCTTCAGGTTTTCTTGAGCGTAAAATCAGAGAATACAGACCTGATTCGTTTATGATTGTGATATTCTGTGAGCCACCAGGGGTACTCATATTGTGAGTATCCTTTTCGTCTTTGTAAAGATTAATAATTAGCTTGACTTGGGAATTACCTGGGTTGTAGTTAAAAGGGGATTATTAATCACCGTTTGTTTGTCGTACTTCCACCAATGCCACTCGGATTATTAATCAGAGAGTACAGTACTGATTCATTGTAGTATTCTGTGAGCCGCCAGGGGTGTCAGTAATAGTGCCCCCCTTAATCCTTCAAAATAGCAAAAATAAGCTATTTTCTCTTAAAACCTATGTAAATGCCTAAAGTAAAAAAGTCCTAAAATTTAGCCTGTTTTGTCTTTAATCGCTTTCCTGCACTTCTTTTCAATGCTTAAAAATTTTTTATAGTTCTCCCATAGGTAAGTATGGGTTTCAATTTTTAAGAAATAATTTACTGTAAGAATATTAGTATGAAATTTATTAAATACAAAAAAAATAAAGCAGTTTCAAACATGATTAAAGCATAAGATGTATTACTAAACATCTTTAGCCACAAACCAGGGTTGTCAGGAAAAGTGACCCCCCTTTGCAATACATTCTGATTGACGGAAGCACTTCTGAAGTTACCCATGCTTTTGCTTCAGGTTTTCTTTTACTTCCTATAATTGCACTATAGAGTCCTGTATTAGTGTAATTACAGGGTTTGTTTTAGAGATACCGACTAATTTGGTCGACATCTTTTCAATGCTTAAAAAAATAAGAACAGTTTTTTGAATAAATACAAATAGTTATACAAATATAACAATTTTTTATGCAAAAACAAAATGCAAGATTTAAGCATAATACAACAAAATCTTATAATTTCAGGTAGTTGAATCATAAAGACCTCTTTAATTAATATTTTTTAAATAAATTCAAAGGCTATAAGGCTTGGCAGTAAAGGCTTTCAGACCACCCTTACTATAACCATAGAGGGGATGAGGGTAAGATAAAGTTATTCTATAGTTATACTTTAAGTTAATGTTAGTGTGTTGCTCTGGATATGCTATTGTTGCTTTATATGTTCTAGCTCTTCAGCTATGTAGATTTATACCTGTTAATTAATAATATTAACTAAATGCAAATTCTGACTCCAGGACTTCTTTAATATCTAAATCTCCCTGATTTGGAATTTCAGGTAATTTTGAACCTTCAGGAAGCTGTTTTAAAAACTGTTGTCTCATGTCTTTCAGTATGTCTCTTGAATACATTTCAACAAAAGTTTCTCTTGTTACTTTATAAAGATGCTCCATGTCAGATGGAAGACAACAAAATGAATCATGCACTGAAGCAAAACTTTTTATTCCTGCTGTTCTTTTTACCTTTAAAGCAGTTATTATCAAGTGACTTGCATCTAAAGCATGTTCAATATTTGCAAAAATCTTTCTTGTCTGGTCTGCCGGATTTATCTTGTCTTGTTCAGTAATGACATTTAGCTGATGTCTGCCTGCCTTCCCCCAGGAAGTATCAGATTTTTTAGTGATTCTTTTGCAGTAGCCCTGATAAACTTTAAAGCCTGATGGTGTTGTCCACTGAACAGGAAGTTTGTTCTGATTGAAGACTTTAACGCAACCCTGAAGCCAGTTCTTAACAACTCCAACCGAAGGAATTTCATCAGATAAAATTTTAAAAATCTCTTTTGTAAGAAATCGGCAGACAATAAAATCTTTTTTGTCGTCTCCTGAAGTGAGTTGTTTTTTCTTCAGAATTTTTTTATGAATCTGCTTTCTCGCTCCTTGCTCGGTTAAACCATAAGGAACAGCTACCATAATTATTTTTACAAGTTTCCTGTCAAGAATCTTTACCCAGAACTCAGCAAATTCCTTTTTGTCTTTTTCATTCGAACTTTCAAATATTTCTTCAAAACGGTTTTTAAGTCTGTCCAGAATAATCTGATAAATATCATATCTTTCTGGTAATGCTCTTAAATTAACTTTTGTTCCTGACTCTTTGTCTCTCATTAATGCTGACAAGTGCTGATAAACATTACAAGTACCGTCAATACTTACAGGTAAACTGCATTTATACTTTTCAGGGTTTTCCAGTTCAGACATTTTTTTCCACTCAAAGCAAAATGCCAGGAACTGCAAAGGCTTATCTGCTTCTTTCCAAAAATTGTTTTCAAAAGGATTTTCAGCAGACTTCAGAATTTCAGAAGTATTTTGTTTTATCCACTCTACTCTTTCTTTAAGAGGTATCTTGTCTTCACCAAAAGAGTTAGCTCCATGTATAGCAAGCCATTTCACACCATCTTTGCCAAGCTGTTTTTTCTGAGCAAACAATAAAAGGCTTTTTGCCATATCTGTACTTTGATAGCTTAGATAAATTGGTGAGCAATAAAGCCTTCCCCTGAAATCCATAAAATAAGGAAACCAAATCTTTTCATAAGAACTGCAATCTCTTGCAATCTGCAAAGCCTGAATATCAATATTTTTATTCAGTTTATCTTCAAGGTAAAACTTTTCAGCTACTTCCAAGATAGACCTGTTTATTCTCCAGGGTGTACCCTGAATGAAGTTAACAGCTTCAAGGACATCTGGTGATATTTCAGTATCTTCAGGTAATGGCATCAATCTGTTTTTATAGCTGATAAGGCTGTTTCTTAGTTTTAAATCTTTTAGAGATGAACAAAAATAATATCCGCCATTAAACCTGTCTATCCAGTCAAGAGGCTTTGATATCATAGGAATTTTTAAGGGAAGACAGGTTATGTCTCTGTCTTCTGAAGTGTTTTCTTTATTGAAATTTAAAACACTCTCATTCCATTTTAATGTTTTGCATCTTTTATCATTTGTTGTTTTTCCATCAATCACCTCAACCAACCCCGTATGATTAATAAATTCCGTCAAAAGAATTTTTCCATAAAAAAATTTATCATAGGTTGAAAAAGTAAATTGACTATAACTTTCATGAGATGCAATGACTTTGCTTCTTTTGTTTTTTCCTGTTAATTCTCTGTGAATCCTTAAAGCATAGCCTGAAATATTATTATTCAAGACATTACAACAATTAATATGATACAGGACATCTTGAAAAAGTTCTTCACATATTGTTTGCAGTGTATAATATCCGCCTTTTTTACCCTTAAAATTATCACCTAGAAAACTGAACATTTTTTTTAATGTTATTAATGCCAGCTCTCTTTCTGAAATATTTTCAGGCAACTTTAAAGTTTGTTTGATTTTGCTCTGATAAAACCCTTTTTCTAGTTTTTCCAATGCTTCTTTGAATATTGGATTTTTAGTTTTTAAATCATCAGTTACTACAAGACCTTTTTCTCGTATTAACTGCCTTTCTACTGTCTGTTTTGACATTTTAAATTTTGATATTGTCTCCTTTTAATTTTTTTTGTCTTTAAAGAATAACTTCCTACCCTCTTTCCACATAGTGTCGACTTGAATGTAACTGCTTGTAATAAAAAGAAATATTATAAATAAACTTACTAAGTGTCAATTATTTAAAAGTAATTTCAGATAGATATTCTAATTATTAAATAATAAAATCAGCAGGTTAAATTAAATTTTTTTTGATACTTATCAAATTGTTAACTAAGAGAAGATAATTTAAGCAGAAAGGTATTATCTTTGAGAATACTTACTATTATTAAAGAAAATATTTTTTATTGAAAAATATCAGGATTCAGGTTAGTAATTTTTTAATCATTTAAACTTATAAAAATTTAATTATCAATTTAAGGAGGCTTTTTCAAAAATGTCTACTAATTTTGCAAGCGCTATAGGTGCTTTCATTCCATTACTTATAATACACATTCCTTTTATTTTTATCTGTAGGAAGCTGGCACAAGATAAAGGAAAAAATTCTTTAAAATACACTTTATTAGGTTGCATACCTTTAATTAATTATCTTGCTTTTCTTTACCTTGTTGGTACTCCAAACAATATTCTTAATGATAAAATTGACCAAATATTAAACAAGCTAGATAGTAATAAACTTTAATAGGTGAAAATATGGAATTTTTTTGGGAATGGTTTTGTATTTTAGCCCTTTCTCCTGCTTGGGGTATGACTTTTGCACAATTTATTTTTCAGATAATTGTTTTTGCTGGAAATAGTATCATCTGTTTAATTGGTATGTTTTTACGGAAAGTACCTTTTAAGGATAATTTGTTTCAACTATGTGCCTCTTTATTAAACTTAACTTTTTTTATAGTCTTTTTTATTTTTACATATTGGTTAGCTGTTAAAATCTTTAAATTATATGATACTCTTGGTGAGAAAATTACTTTTTGGATTTTTGCTGTAAGCTCTTCATCTTTTTTTATACCTCAGGTTAAATTGAAATTTCTTAAACAATGGTTTGAGTCTACATTTGATATAGTGCCTCTAGATAATTATTATCAGAAACGAGATAAAACTGAAGGATAGTTGAGAATAACACTATTAAGATAGCTGAAAGTAAAGAAAAAAAATAGATAACCAAAATCAAACGAAAACTTTTAGCGATACTATAAAATGTTTGGCTAGACGAAAAAAAATAGACAAGCATAAAGCTTGCCTTCAGCGATACCACAATAACCCAACAAGGGTTTATCAATCCCTTGCATACCTCACCAGTTAAGGCATACAGCCTGACTGATGGGATTATTTACGGGAACGGCTTTATTATTATAGTTTTCCGGCAGAAGATTTAAAGCAAGTTTTCCGGCGGGCTAAATTGTAACAGGTACTCTATTTTAAGCAGATACCCACACGGGGGACAAATCGGCAGGACTCACCACGATAAGGCTGCTCAAATTTTTCCGTCAGTTTTTCAAGCCTAATTCTAGCAGCGAACCTTCAGAACAACAAACAGTCAACCTCTAGTAGCACCCTCTAGCAGTAAACCTCAAGCCCCTAAACAGTCCTCAAGTACATCTACAGCACTTCTTAAAGCCTCGTCCCTCAGATGGCTATAACGACTTGTCATCTTATAATCTTTATGGTCTAGTAGTCTTTGTAAAGTTTGCATACCGACCTTACCAGAGCTTGCTAGAGTACTCGCATAAACGTGTCTCAAGCCATGCAAGGGCCTAAAGTCTTCAGGCAACCCTGCAAGTTCTCTTATCTTGCGAGCTTGTTTTGTTACAGTAGTTCTATGGCCTGACTTACCAGGGAACAGCCATTCACTTTCAGGTTTAACTTTCAGCCACGCTTTCAGTTTCCCTTCCAGTATCTGACTCATAGGAAAAGCTCTGTTCTGGTTGCCATTCTTTTGAGTTCTGAGAGTAATTAACTTACGGTTAAAGTCAAGGTCTTCAACTCTCAATGAAAGAATACTCTTACTTCTAAAGCCTGTGTATAGTGCTATCCAGAATATGGTACTAACGTCCTTGTACGGATAAGACTCAAGAACTAACTTTAAGTTCTCAAGCTGTGGCTTAGTGAGGTCTTCAGTCTTTTCATTGTTTACTTTAGGTTTTTCTATTTTGAAAGGTAGGGGTTCAGCCAGTCCTAGTTCACTGGCAAAGGTTAAGAGCTTGTTAAGATGGACAAGATGATGTTTAATAGTAGCGTCTGCAAGACCTTCCTTGTACATACTGTTTGTAAAAGCTTTAATCAGATAAGGATTAAGTTCAGATACTTTCAGTTTACCAAAGTTTTTTCTTAATCTGTTCTGATAAATCTTCCTTGTGTCATTAAAGTTTTTACCTGGGACATCTTTGAAGAGTTCCTTGTACTTCTCGAAAACTTCTTCCAGAGTGCTTGTAGTCTTACTTTCAGGTTTACTTTTCCCTAATAGTCTTTCAGCTCTCACTAAAGAAGCTTTTTTAGCTGTCATTCCTTCTGACTCTTTTCCTACAGCTTCATCTTTAATTTTTTTGTCTAAAACATATCTGACAATAAATGTTTTGTCGTCTTTAGTTTTCCTGTAAAAAACACCTGTAAATTTTGTTTTAAATTGGGGTTGTCTAGCCATTTCGCTGTGTACGCTCCTGTGTACAAAATTAAAGTTCACTTTAAGGAGCTTACAAATTTTGAATACTTTCAGCAGGTTATGAGGGATGGTCTAACGGTAAGACGGCGGACTCTGACTCCGCTTATCGGGGTTCGAATCCCTGTCCCTCAGCCAAGAGCTAACAAGGCTTTCAGCATTTTTGTTGAAAGCCTTTTTTTATTCCTCAAAAGTACAATTTTTCTGATCCAGATATTGATAATGGATACCACTTCCTTATTTCAGAAAATCATGGTCTAAATTTCTTAATCTCAACATCCTTCATCATTTTGTAATGCTTGTCGTTTCCAGTAAGCAACGGAATGCCATGTGTAACAGCCGTTGAACCAATAAGAGCATCGGCGAGCTGCAAAGAATGACTCAAAAAATGGTGTTCAACTGCAAACATAGCTTTGGCCGATATTTCTTCAGTTATATAAAATATTTCAGCCTTCCATCTCTGAAGAACCTGTCGAAAAATATTCAGTTCTTTTTTGTTTCTCATCCCCTGGACAAGTTCCATGTAAGTAACAACAGAAAGAGCAAATTTTTCAAAAGTCTCTATAGTTTTAAAAGCCTTTTCATTTCCCCGCAAATACCAGATGAGTACGTCAGTATCAACCACGAACATTAGAAACGTCCTTTTCGCAGACTTCTGACATATTCATCCACCTTTTGAGATTTATCATGGTCTTTCCAGATACCAAATAATTTATTTTCTGTGATTTTATCTTTATTCTCTTCGAATGGAACCAGCTTAGCGCAAGGTTTCCCTCTGAAAGTTATTATGACTTCCTCTCCTCTTTTTACTGTTTCAATTAATTCTTTAGAATGGAATCTTAAATCTTTGGCTGTTGCTTTCATGATATTCTCCTAAAAAATAAGTTTACAATTCAAAGTATAAACTTCCATATTTAAAATGTCAAACAGGAGGTATTAAAATTCATTTGCCTACCAAAAAAATCAATCCTTCCAGAAAGCAGGAACAAGAAGAGTAATTACAGTATAAATTTCAAGTCTCCCAAGGAGCATGCATATTCCAAGAAGCCATTTCCCTGCTTCGGGAATAGCTGCATAATTTTCTGTCGGCCCCACATGGCCAAAACCAGGCCCTACATTTCCTATTGCAGAAGCTGTTGCGCTTAAAGTTGTAAGAATATCCACATCCATCGAAGCAAGAAGAATTGCTGCAACAACAAAAAGCCCCACATATAAAACCATAAACCCTAAAATACTGTGAACAATGTCATCATCAACAGGCTGTCCGCTTATCTTGATCTGCCTTACTGCCCTTGGATGAATAAGTTCAAAAATTTCTTTATAACAGTATTTTGCACAGATCATAATTCTTATAAATTTCATACCGCCTCCGGTTGAACCTGCCGAAGCACCGGCAAAAAAGCAGAAAAAAATTATTACCTGAGACATCCCTGGCCAGAGCTCATAATCAGCAGTTGCATAACCTGTTGTGGTAATTATTGAAACAACCTGAAAAGAAGCATATCTGAAAGCATCAAAAATATTGTCGTAAACAGAACCGAAAATGTTGAAGGTTACAATAAGAGATAAAACAAGAATTGTTATGAGAAAAAATTTGGCCTCGGGGTCATTAAATGCTGTTATTTTTTTCCCTCTGAGAAACTGAAAATGGAGCGAGAAGTTAAGACCGGCCAAAATCATGAAAAATATAATTACAAAGTCAATATAGGCACTGTCATAATGCGCAATGGAAGTATTTTTCGTTGAAAAGCCTCCTGTTGGCATTGTTGTAAAAGTATGACAAACAGAATCAAAAAATGTCATGCCTCCGAATTTAAGAGCAATAACCTGAAGAACAGATATCAGAGAATAGACCCACCATAAAAGCTTTGCAGTTTCCTGAAGTCTTGGCTTCAGCTTATCAGGAACCGGAGTAGGCACTTCAGCTTTGTATAAAGCCATTCCGCCGATTCCAATAAAAGGGAGAATTGCAATGGAAAACAAAACTATTCCCATTCCCCCAACCCACTGGATAAAGCTTCTCCAGAAAAGAAGTGATCTTGGCATGGCCTCAATATCTGTCAAAACTGAAGCCCCTGTTGTAGTAAGACCTGAAACTGACTCAAAAAACGCAGATGAAAAGTCAGGGATTGCAGAAGAAAACCAGAAAGGAAATGCACTGAAAAATGAAACAGCAACCCAGCAAAGAGTTACCATGGCCATCCCTTCTCTTGCTGTAATAGGCCTTTTTGTCTTCTGCCTGAACCCGAATCTCAAAACTGCACCAATCATTACTGAAAAAAGCATTGAATATAAAATTGGAACAGTTGTATCTTCAGCAAAATACAGCGACCATAAAAGCGGAAAAATCTGGGCAAGTCCCACAAAAAAAATCAGAACTCCGCAAACCTCAAATACAAATCCCCATCTCATTAAAAGAACTCCAGTTTAACGCTTAAGATTTTCTCAATTTTTGGAACAGCTTTTCTTTCAGCAAAAATAATAACCCTGTCATTTGGCTGAATTATACTTGCACCAGTTGGAATTTCAATTTTATCACCATGGATTATCCCAATTATCAATGCACCTTTTGGAAAATCCATTTTATAAATTGGCTTGTCTACAATTCCCGATGTTTCAAGAGCTACCGCCTCCATTACTTCAGCCTGTTCTCCGTTTATGGAAACAGCTGACAGAACCTTTCCCCTTCTTATGTGCTGCAGAAAAGAATCGATGGCCGAAAGCCTGGGGCTTACAATTTTTTCAACTCCGATTGCAGGCATAAGTGAAAAGTAACTGAATTTCAAAATTTTTGTAATTGTTCCGCCTGCACCCATTTTCTTTGCAAGCAGCGAAACAAGAATGTTTGTTTCCTCATCCCCTGTAAGACTTACCACCATATCCATATTCTGGATATTTTCCTCCAGAAGAAGAGACTGATCTGAACCGTCACCGTGCAAAACTATGGTCTTGTTCATTGTATTTGCAAGATACCGGCATCGTTCTTCATCGATATCAACAATTTTTGTGCTTATATTTTTTTCTTCAAGGGTAACTGCAAGTCTTCTTCCAAGCTCTCCGCCTCCTATAATCATTACTTTTTTTACAGGCTTGTATTCCTTTCCAAATGCTGTAAGAGCAGGACCCAGGTTTTCCTTGTCAGTAATGAGATAAATCAGATCACCTTTCTGGAAACGGGTTTTACCCTCAGGAATAATGAGTTCTTCATCTCTTACTATTGCGGCAACAAGAGCTCTTGTACTGCCCAGAATGTTTTTCAGATCAAGGAGCTTCACCCCGTCCATGACAGAGTCGTCATCAAGACGAAACCCAACAAATTTAACTCTGCCGTCAACAAATTCTCCGGATTCAACTGCTCCTGGAACCTTCATAAGCCTGATAATTGATTTTACGGCTTCAATTTCCGGATTTATTATTGCCTCAATAAAAGGAGGATTTTCCTTTAAAGCTTCATGATAATTATCGAAATCAGGGCTTCTCAGTCTTGCAAATTTTCTTGTATTGGGTGAAATCATATTGGCTGTAAGGCATGCAACAAGATTGACATCATCGGAATCTGTTACTGCTAAAAGACTTTCAGCACCTTTAATCCCTGCCTCCTCAAGAACAGCAGGGCTGTCGCCTTCACCTACTATCCCCTGAACATCTATTTTATCGGCAAGTCTTTTTATTGCCTGCGGATTTTTGTCTATGACCACAACATCCTTGTGTTCAATGGCAAGCCGGCTTGCTATATGGAATCCGACCTGGCCTGCCCCCACTATAATTATTTTCAAAAGATTCTCCTGATAAATTTTAGTTTTTTCTTTTTATACCGATTTGGTTTATAGTGTTTTATGACAATACTTCTTATTACAGAATAAAATATTGTCTTGCAACTCTTATAAACCTTCACCCGGAGGAACAATTGACAGCAGATAAAATTAAAATTGATACAACTCGCTTTGGAGAGGTGGAAATTCTGAAGGAAAAAATATACGCCTTTCCCGACGGAATACCGGGATTTCCATCATGCAATGAATTCTGTATTCTCGACAACAATAAAAACACACTTTTCAAATGGCTTCAGTCCGTAGACAGACCAGAACTTGCTTTTGTGCTCTTCGATC
>JBFWJK010000051.1:0-18000 GCA_050253255.1 Desulfobacteraceae bacterium
ATATCTTTTATTTCAAATTCAATAAGTTTTATCTGATTTTCATTTTCTTTAATTCTGGTTTTAAGAGTCGAAACCCCAAAACCTTCTCCAAGTAAAGAATCTTCCTCACCGTTTCCATTTGCAGCTGGTTCTTCAGTTTGTTTTTTTATTTTCTCTTCTTCGATTTTTTTCTCAAGCTTTTCTATTCTTGCAGAAAGTTTTAAAACATCTGGATGTTTATCAGTATATTTCAATAAAAGACTATCCATAAGCTCTTTCAAATTTAAAAGATTTTCCTCATCTTCAGAAATATATTCATCTCCAGAATCAAAAGAGTCAAACAAAGGCATCGAAAGATTTTTTTGGGAGGCCATCTGAGTTTTCAGGTTTGAAATTTCCTTTTGCAACTCCATTAAAGCAACATTTTTTGCTTCGTGCTGTTTTTGAAGCCTGTCGAGAGTCCTCAAGTTACTGTTAAGTTCACTTGGAAGTCCGCCTATATGCCTTGTTCTGTACTCAGTGAGTCTCTTTTCCATAAACTCAAGACGCTCCCTTGTTTTTTCCAGCTCAACTTCAAGAAACTCGCTTGTCCCAACAGCTTGGGCTTCCCTTACTTTAAGGTTTTCATCCATAAAATAGCTTGCAAGAGTATTTGTAATTCTCATTACTCTTTCCGGTTCACTGCCTCTGTAGCTTATAGTAAAAGCTTCTGATCCCTGTCTTGCCTGGGTTAAATTTACATCAATCCTTTTTCTGAGGCTTGTGATTTTATCTTCAAGATACATATCTTCCTTTTCAGCGAAAAGCCCGAACTGCTCAATAATTTTTTCCAGATTGCTCCGGCTCATTATCTGCTGCGAAATTGTACTTATTCTTGCTTCAATACCTGTCGAAACAACAGACCTCACAAAGTTCTGGGGAACTTTCTGAGGCTGAACAAGAATAAGAGTTGTCGCCTCATAAATTCTTGTTGCGAGAAGTGTTTTAACAAGTCCTATTGTAAGAGCAGCTGCAACAAAGCTTAAAATTATCCATTTATATCTGAATAACGCTTCAAAAATCTGCTCAGGTTTTATCTGCTTCGGGGAGGTTAAATCTGACATAATTCCAAATATTTTCTTTGTGAAAAATTAAAAATAAAAAGTTTTCTTAAAAAAGGAGTTTATTTCAAAACAGGAACAAAAACAATAATTATATATATTCATATTAAAAAGTTTATACCTGACGGGAGATATTCTGAAAACAGCCGGTTAAATAAAAAAACAATTTAATATAAAAATGCAATTTACAAAAAGCTCCGCCCTCTGAATTACACTTCAGCTGTAGACATTCCTTATAAAAGCATTGAAATCCTCGACAAATTTTTAATTAAAATGATTCTTTCATTTATATGTGAATAATCCAAGTGTCAAGAACTAACAGCCTTTCTCAAAAAATTTTAACAAATTTAACTGTTTAAGAAATAATTTTCACCGGCTTTTCATTCAATATTATCTCAATTTTATTTTTTATTTTTTTATTATCAGAAATTTCTAAAAGGTCTGAAAGTTTTGGAATTCTGAAATATGGCTCATGACAATCACTACCAAAAAAACTTATCAGATTTTTTTTTAAAAGCTTCATCGAAAAATTTCTGATTGATGAGCCAAAGCTGCCTTTGAGACTCATTGCCGTTACCTGAAGATAAACACCTGGCATTAAAAGATTTTTTAACACCGCAAACTTTTCCATGAATACAATATTTCTTTCAGGATGTGCAATTATTATTTTATATCCTGACTGTAAAAGTTCCTGAAATTTCTTTTCCGCAGAATCAGGTATATCGCAGGGCAGAAACTCGACAAGAATATATTCTGAACCTGCAAGAGTCACAGGCTCTCTGCCGGTCATTAAGAGATCAAAGGGAATTTCTGCACCCGGAAAAATTTTAAGGCCGATTTTTTTAGAATCAAGCTCAGCCTGAAAAAAACCGACCTTTTCAACTATTTCTTCCTTGCTGATTTTTTCAGTGAAATGAGGAGTGGCAATCATTTTATCAATACCGTCTTCATAAGCTATCAATGCCATTTCAACTGAAGATTTCAAATTTCTTGATCCGTCATCAATTCCCGGAAGAATATGAGAATGAATATCTATCATTTATTCCTTCTAAACTCAGCACTGCATTTTTTATCTTTAAAAAGAGCAACAGCCCTGCTAAATTTTAATTTCACTGTATCTTATCACCAGCTGCAGAAATAAAAAAATCAGACTATCACCAATGTATGGTGAAATTTTTTTCCTTCAGGCTGATCTCAAAAAAACTTCAATTATTCTTTCAGAAGCTTTTCCGTCCCAGAATTTTGGAATATGGCCTTTTTTTATGACGCCTTGCTTAAATTTATTGAAAGCATCAAGAATATTCTCTTTTTTATTCCCGACCAATGTGTTTGTACCTTCATCCACGGTTACAGGTCTTTCAGTATTTTCTCTTAACGTAAAACACGGGATTCCAAGCCCTGTTGTTTCTTCCTGAAGTCCGCCGCTGTCAGTAAAAACAGCGGAGCAGTCTTTCCATAAGTAAAGAGAATCCTTAAAGCCGAGAGGCCCTACCTGGATAATTTTTTCAGATACACCAATTCTGAACTCATCGAGTTTCTTTCTTGTTCTTGGATGGACCGGAAAAATAAAAGGGGTTTCTTCTGCTATTTTGTTCAGTGCCTCAAATATTTCCTCAAGAGTTTCTTTTGAATCGACATTTGAAGGCCTGTGAAGCGTCATGAAAAAATATTTACTGTTTTTATTTTTAAATTCTTCAAAAAATGAATTTTCGGGTTTTCCTGGTTTTTCTTTCTGATATAAAAGATTATCAATCATTACATGGCCTGAAAAATAAATATCTTTTTCATCTTTTCCTTCCTTTAAAAGATTTTCGCCGGCCGCTTTTTCTGTAATAAAAAAATAATCTGAAATTGAATCTGTAACCATTCTGTTAATTTCTTCGGGCATTGAAATGTCAAAACTCCTCAAACCCGCTTCAACATGGGCAACCTTTATAAGAAGTTTTTTTGCAACAATTGCAGCGGCCATGGTTGAATTGACATCTCCGACAACCAGAACAATATCCGGTTTTTCCTCAATACAGACATCTTCAAAGGAAACCATTATATCAGCGGTCTGTCTTGCATGACTTCCAGAACCTGCATTGAGAAAATAATCAGGCTTTGGAATTTCAAGATCCCTGAAAAAAGCATCAGACATTTCATAATCATAATGCTGTCCTGTATGGACAAGAATATATTCCAGACTGTCGTGCTTTTTTATCTCCCGGATTATTGGAGCAATTTTCATAAAATTTGGTCTTGCTCCGGCAATTATGCATATTTTCATTACAGTCTCCAGAAATTCAGGCCGGCTTCCTCAGCCTCCTTTGGATTTATCACAGATTTAACATCAATAAAGCATCCGGACTGCGAAAGCTTGTCCCTGAAATCTTTCAGAGGGATTTTTTTATACTCTTTATGCGATACCGCCAGAATAACAGCATCAAGAGTCCCGAGCTCTTCCCATGAGGAAAGGCTGATTCCGTATTCTTCCTTTGCTTCCTCATGATCTGCAAGAGGGTCATGAACCATTACTGAAGCTCCGTATGATTTCAGCTCATCAACTATATCCACAACTCTTGTATTTCTGAGATCAGGGCAGTCCTCCTTGAAGGTAAGACCCAGTATTCCTATTTTTGACTCTTTTATATTGTTTCCTGCCTTTATCATCTCTTTTATGGTTTTTTCTGCAATGAATTTTCCCATGTTGTCATTTATTCTTCTTCCTGCAAGAATGACTTCAGGGTGATAACCTATGGTCTGTGCCTTGAAAGTGAGATAATAGGGATCAACTCCTATACAGTGCCCTCCCACAAGTCCCGGCCTGAAAGGAAGAAAATTCCATTTTGTGCCCGCTGCCTCAAGAACATTTAAAGTATCGATTCCCATTTTGTCAAAAATAAGAGAAAGCTCGTTTATCAAGGCAATATTCAGGTCTCTTTGGGTATTTTCTATTACTTTTGCTGCTTCAGCTTCTTTAATTGTTTTTGTCAGATGAGTCCCTGCCCTTATAACCGACTTATACAGATCATTCAAAAGAAGAGCCACTTCCTCTGTATCTCCTGATACAACCTTTTTAATATCAGGAAGCCTTCTTTCCATATCCCCGGGGTTTATTCTTTCAGGTGAATACCCCACATTGAAGTCTTTTTTCCACTTCATGCCCGATTCCCTTTCAAGAACAGGAACACAGACTTCTTCAGTGGCACCGGGATAAACAGTTGATTCATAAACAACAACCGCACCTTTTTTCATGTTTCTTCCAACTGTTTCAGAAGATTTTACAAGTGGGGTCAGATCAGGATGCTTTGATTCGTTGATCGGGGTTGGAACAGCTACAATTATAATGTCGGCATCATTTAAATCCTTTGGGTCATAAGTATATTTAAGCTTTACTGCAGCCTTAAGCTCCTCTTCTGTTACCTCAAGGGTTGAATCTTTACCTGCCTGACATTCCAGAACTCTTTTCCGGTTGATATCAAAACCTGTTGTTTCATAAACTTTTCCAAATTCAACGGCAAGGGGAAGGCCTACATAGCCAAGCCCGATTACTGCAATTTTTTTATTCATGTCTGAATCCTGATTGTAATTGATTTTTAAGATTAATCTTTAATCTTTAGTTGTTTAACGAAAACGGTTTTTTGTCCATTTCCGGACCAGATAAAATTTAATCGTTTAAATACTCTAAAGTTCCCCTGCGATTAATTTTCTCTTCTTACCTGAACTTAAAAAAATAATTGTTTTCATTCAGTCACTGTTTAAAAATTATCGGTAAATAATTGCTCAAAACTATTAAATAGTCAATTTTAAAAATTGTTCAATTCAGGTTATAAATAATTAATAAGCAGAAAATTTTATTTAAACATGTTAGTCTTTTCTGGAAAAATTTCATATCTTTAAAAGAAAGTTTAAAATGACAAAAAAACTTGTACTGGCAGGAGCCGGACACGCTCATCTTACAACAGTTTCACAAATTGATGCCTTAATAAAAAAAGGCTTGTCAGTCACTGTTATTTCTCCTGATCCCTATCATTATTATTCAGGCATGTCTCCTGGAACAATTGAAGGACTTTATAAACACGATGATATCAGTTTCAACATAAAATCAATGGTTGAAAAAAGAGGCGGTAAATTCATTGAAAACAGCGTTGAATATATAGATCCGTCAAAAAAAATTATTTACCTGAAAAATAACGAGAGTATTGAATATGACATTTTATCTTTCAATACAGGAAGCAGGGTAAAAGACATTGATGTTAAAAATTCTGACAATATTTTTTATGTTAAGCCTGTTAAAAATCTTTTCTGTCTTAGAGACAAAATTATTGAACTTACCGGGCAAAAAAGCATAAACATTGCAGTAATAGGCGGCGGAGCTGCCGGAGTTGAAATCTGTTCTGCAATTTCTGTTCTTTTAAAACCGGAAATAAAAAACATCTCTTCAGTTAATCTGATTTGCGGAAACACATTATTGCCGGGTTTCAACAAAAAGGCTTCGCAAACTGCTGAAAAAATTCTTTTAAAAAACAATGTAAAAATTATTAAGGATTTTGCAGTTAAAATTGAAAATAATATTGTATACACAGAAAAAAACAGTTTCAAATCAGATATAATTGTGGCTGCACACGGAATTGTTCCCCATGATATTTTTAAAAAATCAGGTCTTTCAACAGGAGTTACTGGAGAACTTCTTGTAAACAGATTTCTTCAAAACGTTGACTATCCCGATATTTTCGGAGGAGGAGACTGTATAGAAATAAAAAACACTCCGCTTTTAAAAGCAGGTGTTTATGCTGTAAGACAAAACCCGTTTTTACTTCATAATTTAAAAGAATTTTTTCTAAATCAAAGGCTTATTCCCTTTAAAAAAACAGGCGGTTTTATACAGATTCTTAACATGGGTTCAAAAACAGGAATTTTTATCAAGGGAAGAATTGTCTTAAGCGGCAGAGCAGCTTTTGTGCTGAAAAATTATATTGATACAAAATTTATGAAAAAATTCAAAAAATATGAATAATTGTCTGGTTTAAATTATAACGGCTGCTGCATTATTTCTGAGCCTCATTCCCGCTTAAGTTCCGAGGCAGGAGATAAAAAACTATCTCCTGAAACCGCCTCAGAAAAAATACAGCATCCGTTATGTCGATAAACCGACCTTTTTATATGTCTACAAATAAACTAAAGGTAAAATATGAAAAAAAAACATTTAAAACCTGCAGCTCTTATTCTTATTGTCTTATCCGCAGTGCTTTTTTTTATTTATGTGCCGGATCATTATCTCAGCCTTGAATATGTAAAATCAATACACTCAAAACTTGTGTCTTTTTATGAGTCTGACACTTTTATGACAGTCAGCATTTACATGGCTGTATATATTATAATGGCAGCACTTTCTCTTCCCGGAGCAGCTTTAATGTCCCTTGCAGGAGCCTCAATATTTGGATTTGGTGCAGGGCTTGTCATTATTTCCTTTGCAAGCTCAATAGGTGCAACAATTGCATTTCTTGCCTCAAGGTTTATATTCAGGGATTTTATCCAGACAAAATATTCTGAAAAACTCAGAAAAATAAACCAGGGAGTGGAAAAAGACGGAATTTTTTATCTTTTCACACTCAGGCTTATACCTGTTTTTCCTTTTTTCATAATAAACCTTGTAATGGGACTTACACCAATAAAAACTTCAGTATTCTACATTGTAAGCCAGATAGGCATGCTTCCGGGTACAGCAGTATATGTAAATGCAGGAACAAGACTTGGAGAACTTTCGTCAACTGAGGGAATTCTTTCTCCGGCACTTGTTTTTTCATTTGTTCTTCTTGGTATTTTCCCGTGGGCAGGAAAGTTTTTTATTAATTTTATAAAACAGAAAAAAGCTCTTTCCGGATTTAAAAAACCAAAAAAATTCGATTATAACCTTATTGTAATCGGAGGCGGTTCAGCAGGACTTGTAAGTTCATATATTGCTGCAACAGTAAATTCAAAGGTCTGTCTTATTGAAAAAAATAAAATGGGAGGAGACTGTCTGAATACAGG
This sequence comes from Desulfobacteraceae bacterium, assembly GCA_050253255.1. GTDB lineage: Bacteria > Desulfobacterota > Desulfobacteria > Desulfobacterales > JACKCP01 > JACKCP01. The sequence continues at coordinate 7,095 of JBFWJK010000051.1, forward strand.
CTGCGTCCCAAGCAAAGCAATAATAAAGACATCCAAAATTCTTTCATACACAAAAAATCCTGCAAAATACGGTATTGATTCCATAAATGCCGAATTTGAGTTTAAAAAAATAATGGAAAGAGTGAAACACATAATAAAAAAAATCGAACCCCATGATTCTGTTGAAAGATACACAGGACTTGGAGTTGAGTGTATAAGTGGAGAAGCCAGAATCATTTCTCCCTTTGAAGTAATGGTTAATGAAAAAAATATTTCAGCAAAAAATATAATTATTGCAACAGGAGCAAGACCTTTTGTTCCACCAATAAAAGGCCTTGAAAAAATAAAGTTTCTTACCTCAGAAAATCTCTGGGAAATTGAAAGTCTTCCGAAAAATTTTGTCATAATAGGAGGAGGTCCAATTGGATGCGAAATTGCACAGGCTTTTTCAAGGATTGGATCAAATGTAACAATAATTGAAATGTCAGACAGAATTCTTGGCACGGAAGACGATGATATAGTTGAATTTATCGGAAACAAATTTAAAGATGAAAATATCAGCATACTTACAGGTCACACCATAAAAGAGATTAAAACTGAAAATAACAAAAAAATTCTTGTGTCGTCATTTAAAGAAAGTGATTTTGAAACAGAGTTTGATGAAATTTTAATTGCCGCCGGAAGAATGGCAAACACTGAAAATTTATGGTCAAAAAATCTTGAAATAGAGTTAAATAAAAACAAAACAATAAAAGTTGATGAATATCTAAGAACAAATATTCCAACCATTTATTGTGCAGGAGATGTTGCAGGCCCTTATCAGTTTACACACGCAGCCGCTCATCAGGCCTGGTATTCATCTGTAAACTCACTTTTCGGGAGAATAAAAAAATTCAGGGCCGACTATTCTGTTATTCCATTTGCAATATATACAGATCCTGAATTTGCCAGAACAGGTCTCAGTGAAAAAGAGGCCCTGGAAAAAAATATTGAGTATGAAATTACAAAATATGACCTGAAGGATCTTGACCGCGCCATTGCAGATTCCTGTGACTGCGGTTTTGTAAAAATACTTACAAAAAAAGGGAGCGACAAAATTCTTGGGGTTTCAATTGCAGGAGAAAATGCCTCAAACATTATTTCCGAATTTGTTCTTGCAATGAAATACAACCTTGGTCTCAATAAAATTCTTGGCACAATTCATATTTATCCAACATTTGCAGAAGCAAACAAATATGCAGCTGGAGAATGGAAAAAAGCCAGAAAACCCGAAAAAATATTAAACTTTATGAAAAAATTCCATACATGGATGAGAGGTTGAATTGGAAAAAAATATTCTTAAAATCAAAGGCCTTTCAAGGCTTGAGCATGATGATACCGTAATATATATTGACCCTGAATATCCTGAATGGTTTGCTGTGAACAAATCCGGGGACAATCTTTTAAAAACCATTATAAGCGGCAAAAGCATCACAACAGATTCAGTTTATGATGAAATAAATAAAATCAAATTCATAAAAAATTTCTCTTATACAGAAAAAAACTCCTATTCAGGAAGAGCAGATTTTTTAAAACTTACCCATCTTGACGAGTGCTGGCTTCATATAACAGACAACTGCAACCTCAAATGCAGTCACTGCCTTTTTTCATGTTCATCTGAAAAAAAATCCTCTCTTGACTTAAAAAGCATAAAAGACTGTGTAGACCAGACATACAGACTTGGAACAAAAGTCTTTTATCTCACAGGAGGCGAACCACTTGTTCATGAAAATATATGTGAAATCATGCAATATATTTTAGCCTTTGATGACACTTTTGTTACTGTAATGACAAACGGAGTCCTTGTTCCAAAATTTGCAGACTTTTTCAGAAAACTTCCTCTTAACAGAATTTTTTTTCAGGTAAGTGTGGACGGAACCGAAGAAACCCACGACAAGATAAGGGGAAAAGGATCTTTTAAAAGACTTTTAAAGGCTCTTGAGGAACTGGAAAAACTTAACACCAGAAATACAATTTCCATGGTTGTTAACAATGAAAACCTTGATCAGATGAAAGAGATTATTGATCTTGGGGAAAAGTACAAAGTAAGCTCCATACACTATATGTGGCTTCTGGTGACAGGCTCTGCAAAGCCTGAAATTTTTTCAAACCCTGAGAAAATATTTGAAAATTTTAAAAAAGCCTGCATCTATGCAAAGAAAAAAGGAATTGAAATAGACAACCTTAAAAATATCAGTTCAAGAGTGTTTTCCCCTCCCGGAACCAGATACGATCTTGGAAATGCAGGGTGGAGATCCATTGCAATAGGTCCTGACAAAAACATTTATCCTTCAGCTGCACTAACAGGAGTTGAGGAACTTAACTGCGGAAATATTTCAGACGGAATTGAAAATATCTGGAAAAATTCACAGATACTTAAAAATATCAGAAATGAAACAGTTTTAAATATCGATAAATACAAAGATTCTCTGCTTAAATATATTTCCGGTGGAGATGACCTGGATCACAGCTATTACAGCAAAAAAACATTTGCAGGAAACGATCCCTATTTTCCATTGTATGAAAAAATTATTCTATGGGTTATCTCTGAAAATACAAAAGACCTGCCTGAACCATCTTATCCTGCTGTTATCCTGAAAATGGGAGACAAACTTCTCCAGTGTAAAAGTGAAGGTGACGGAGTTTCACTTACACATTCAAATTGTGTTCTGACATTTTCAAACATAAGAAGTACTGTTGGAGATTTTTACACAAAGGCAGATTCTTCTGAAAACACTGATATCTTAAACCCTGTATGCTACTCGGAAGAAGAAATTTCACATATTCCAAAGCATTCAAGAATAAAATCCTACGGCTGCGGAAGCCCTGTTCTCGATTCAGACATAAAAGAAGGCGAAACTATTGCAGATCTTGGATGCGGAGCAGGGGTTGAATGCTTTATCGCTTCAAAAAAAACAGGAAAAAACGGCAGGGTTTTCGGCGTAGACATGCTGGATCATATGCTTGAAAAGGCAAATGCTTCAAATGAAAAGGTTTCTCAAAATCTTGGTTATAAAAATGTTGAATTTAAAAAAGGGTTTCTTGAAAAAATCCCTCTTAATGACAATGAAACAGATCTTATCACATCAAACTGCGTAATTAATCTTTCTGAAGACAAAACAAAAACCTTTCTTGAAATTTTAAGGGTCTTAAAGCCAGGCGGAAGAATTGTTGTATCAGATGTTGTTACAGATTTTCCAAGTCCTGCTTTTATTCAAAACGATCCAAAGCTTCAGGGAGAGTGCATAGCAGGTGCCATGGTTCAAAGCCGTCTTTTTTCTGTTCTTGAACTTGCAGGATTTACAGATATTTCAATAATAAAAAGATTTTTCTACAGATCTGTTAAAAACCACAGGTTTTTTTCTCTTACCTACAAGGCTTACAAACCGCTTGAAAAAACAACAGCAAAAGCAGTTTATCCAGGACCCCATGCTGCAGTTATAACTGAAAAAGGACAGATACTTTTAAGAGGCGAACAGTATGAATTAAGTGAACCTCTTTTTTCTGACTCTGCTTTTCCACATATTCTTATTCTTGATGGGCAGGGAAATGCCGTTAATATTGATTCTGATAATTCCTGCTGCTGTTCATCTGATGCTTTATCAAATGACTGCTCCTGTTTTGAACCAAAACCTGAAGCAGCTCCTCAAAAAACAAATCAAACTTCCTTAAAACACAGATCAGGATGCATTGTATGCGGTGAAGAAATTGAATACCTAAAAACCAATGAAACAATGACCTGCTTTTACTGCTCAAAGGAATTTTCTTCAAACTCCTTATGCAAAAACAAACATTTTGTCTGCGATTTCTGCCACGGTTCAGATGTGCTTTCCTTTGTAAAGGAGCTTCTTATAAATACAAAAGAGACAGATATGATAGTTCTCATGAATAAAATCAGATCGCATCCTTGTTTCAATATCCACGGCCCTGAGCATCACTTTACAATACCAGGCATTATTACAGCTGTTTACAGAAATCTAGGAGGTGATATTTCAGATTCCGATATTTTGACTGCCATAGAAAGGGGAAGCAGCATTCCCGGAGGATCATGTGCTTTCTGGGGAGGATGCGGAGCTCCTCTTGGTGCAGGAATAGGCTTTGGGATTATTTTAGGCTCCACCCCTTTAAAACCCGCACCAAGACAGACTGTTCAGAAAATTGTTTCGGAAATAACAGGAGAAATATCAAAAATCAAAGCCGCAAGATGCTGTCAGAGAGAAAGCTGGCTTACTCTTCTCAACTCTTCCAGGCTCTCGGAAAAATATCTTGATATAAAGCTTCCGGCTCTTGGAAGCATTGTCTGCACGCAGATGAATCAGAACCTTGAATGCGTAAAAGGAGCATGTCCTTTTTATGAAAAATAACTGCATAATTCTTTTTGTAAAATCACCAAGGCCGGGGTTTGTCAAAACAAGGCTTGCAGAAACAATTGGAAAGGAAAAAGCATGTTTCCTATATGAGAAGTTTGTAAAAAAAATAATTAAAGAAATATCATCTGCTGATGCTGAATTTGAAATCCATTATTTTCCTGAGCACGATCTTGATTTTATAAAAAACCGTTTTGGACCTGATTTTAAATATTTTCCCCAAAAGGGTGAAAATCTCGGGGAAAAAATGAAGAATTCCATTTCTAATGCTTTAAAAAAGGGTTATTCAAAGGTTGTTCTTACAGGTTCGGATGTTCCGGATATTGATTCAGAAATTTTTGTCCATGCCTTTGAAAATATAGACTCAAACCCTGTTATAGGTCCTTGCCATGACGGAGGATACTATCTCATCGGTTTTGACAATGATTCTTTTTTCCCTGAAATTTTTGATAATATAGACTGGAGTACTGAACTTGTATTAAGTCAGACTCTCAATAAAATCAAAACAGATAAAAAAGCAGTTCTTCTCAGGAAATTAAATGATATTGACACATATAATGATCTTGAAAACTCCAACCTAAGTTGAGCGTTTCATATTTTTAAATCAACAAATTCTCAATGAATCAAGCTTATTATATTTAAAAATATGAAACCCTGCGGGCTTTCCAATTTTGCTGCATCTACGGCGTTAAATTGCATCACGCATAGCAAAAGTATAGCCTGATACAATTTGCCTTGTATATGCAGCAAACTTGAAAATCGCTCAATTTAGGTCCAAATTTTATGAAAGTCATAAATGAAAAAAACAATATACCTGATTTTTTGCCTTACTCTGCTTTGTTCATATGTTAATGCAGAAAATGTAATAAACGCCGGTCTTTTTTCCAAAGAAGACCCTGGAGCAGAACTTCCTGAAAAATGGGAGCCGCTGACTTTTAAAAATCTTAAAAATACAGACTACAGGCTTATTCAAAACAAAGACCGCCTTGTTGTAAAAGCTGAAACTGACCAGTCAGCTTCCGGACTTATAAGAAAAATTGAAATAGACATTGAAAAATACAGAATCATGGAATGGTCATGGATGGTAGAAAACATTTATGAAAAGGGTAATGTCAGAGAAAAATCAGGAGATGACTATCCTGCAAGAATTTACATTACCTTTAAATACAATCCTGATGAGGAAAGTTTTTTTGAAAGAATGAAATTCAAGGCTGCAAAGGCTCTTCACGGAGAATATCCTCCTGGATCTTCAATAAACTATATTTATGAAAGTAAAGAACCGGTCGGCACAGTTGTTCCAAATCCTTATACTGAAAGAGTTATAATGTATGTGGTTGATTCAGGAGAAAAAAATCTGAAAAAATGGGTTACCCATAAAAGAAACATTTATGAAGACTATATAAATGCCTTTGGAAAAAAACCTCCTGCTGTAACCGGAGTGGCAATAATGTCAGACTCAGACAACACCAGAGAAAGTGCTGCTGCATATTACGGAGATATAATTTTCAGGCAGGAAAAATATTAAACATGGCTTGTTTAATTTCTATAATTATTCCTGTCTATAATGAACAAAAGCTCATAAACAGTCTTATTTTGCATCTTCAAAAAATTTTTCCGGCCTCTGAAACTGAAATTATTGTTGTTGACGGTGAAAAATCCAGCTCAACAATAAATACAATAAAAGATTCTTCTGTAATAAAACTTGTATCTCCAAAGGGGAGAGCAAACCAGATGAATCTGGGAGCTTTTTTTTCAAAGGGAAGCATTCTTTTATTTATTCACGCTGATTCAAAGCTTCCGGAAAACTCCTTCTTTCTTATAAAAAACAAAATGAAAAACAGTTTCATCAAGGCAGGAGCCTTTGATCTTAAAATAGATTCCGGCAGTTTTTTCTTAAAACTTGTTTCTTTTGGAGCATCTTTAAGATCGAGGTTAACAAAAATACCATACGGTGATCAGGGAATTTTCATAAAAAAATACATATTTAAAGACATTGGAGGATACTCGGAAATTCCTCTTATGGAAGATATTGACCTCATGCAGAAGCTTAAAAGAAAAAAATACAAAATTATTTTTCTGAACAGAAAAATAAAAACTTCACCGCGAAGATGGACAGAGCAGGGAATTTTTTTCTGTTCTTTCAGAAATATTTTTATTTCATCTCTTTATTATATTGGGATTAAACCTGAAAGGCTTGTGAGGTTTTATTGATTTATGAATTTCATTTGACTATATCCTAAATTGAGCGATTTTCAAGTTTGCTGCATATACAAGGCAAATTGTATCAGGCTATACTTTTGCTATGCTTGATGCAATTTAACGCCGTAGATGCAGTAAAATTGAAAAGCCCGAAGGGTTTCATATTTTTAAATATAATAAGCTTAATTCATTAAAAATTTCTTAATTTAAAAATATGAAACGCTCAACTTAGGTATATTTCTAAGAAAACAAGATATAAATCTTAATCTATTCTTCATTTACGGAAGATAAAAAATATTAAAATGGAAACAAAAACAAAAAATACTGATGATTTTGATTATTTCAGGCTTTCAAATTTAAAAAAATATAATCCTGTCTGGAAACTTTTGAATGCAGATAATGCACCCCTTATAATTTCATTTCTGCACAGATCTTTTATTGAGCCAAACAAAAGATCTTTAAGCAGGTCTGTTCTTGCTGCATCACTTGAAGATTATCTTTACTATATCAGAAAACATGAGGGAGATAATTTTTTCCCAAAAACTCCTGAATCATACCTTGATGACTGGGCTGATGACACGAGAGGCTGGATTAGAAAATTTTATCCTTCAGACAGCGATGAAGTTCACTACGATCTCATGCCCTCAGTTGAAAAGGCTGTGGTATGGCTCAAAAGCCTTGGCGAAAGAACTTTTGTGGGAACTGAATCAAGACTTAGATCTGTTTTTGATATTCTAAAGGAAATTGCGCAAGGCACAGAAAGAGATTCTGAAACAAAATTAAAAGAGCTTTTAAAAAGAAAAAAAGAAATAGAAAAAGAAATAGAGCTTGTTAAAAGCGGCAGGCTTGATCTTCTTGACGATACATCAATAAGGGAAAGATTTCATCTTTTTGAAACATCATCAAGAGAGCTTTTATCAGACTTCAGGGAAGTTGAATACAACTTAAGAATCCTTGACAGAAGTGTAAGGGAAGAAATAGCAGGATGGGAAGGCAGCAAAGGAGAACTGCTTGAAAAATTTTTCAGGGAAAAGGATATTATATCATCTTCTGATCAGGGAAAAAGCTTCAACGCTTTCTGGGATCTTCTGATGTCTCCTGAAAAACAGGATGAACTTACAGATTTACTTGAAAAAGTTTTTGAAATTGATGCAGTAAAAAAAATGGAACCCCGCAAAAGGCTTAAAAGAATTCATTATGACTGGCTTGATGCAGGCGAACATACTCAAAAAATTGTTGCAAAACTTTCTTCTCAGCTGAGAAGGTATGTTGAAGATCATACCTATATGGAAAACAAAAGAATAATTCAGATTCTTAAAAATATTGAAAGTAAAGCTGTAGAATTAAAAGATCAGGTTTTTTATAAAAACTTTATGTCACTTGAGCTTCCTGTTACTGATATTTCCATGCCAATGGAAAAACCAATGTATAAAATCAAATCTGAAACCAGAATAAAAAATCAGCCGGAACCTTCAGAAGAATCTGTTGTTCCTTCAGAAATTCTTTATTCAATGGTAAGTGTTGATAAAACAAGGCTTAAAAACATAATCAGGGAAATGCTCAAATACAGGGATCAGGTAAGCTTAAAAGAAATTTTATCTGAAAATCCTTTAAAAGAAGGACTTGCAGAATTAGTAGCTTATTTCTCAATTGCATCTGATGATAAAAAGGCTTTTTTTGACGAAAGTATCCACAATGAAATTTCATGGTCAGATAAAAACGGTAAAAGTAAAAAAGCAAAATTTCCTTCCATTATATTCAGCAGGTAGAAAATGAGTTCATATTTGACAGACACAGACAAAGATTTTTCAAAAGCAGTCATAAACCTTTTAAAAGGCGTTATTTTCATAGAAAAGGATAAAAACCTCTGGAATAGTGTTCTTAATAAAAAGGCGCAGATATCAGACTATGTGGAAGTAATGGGTCTGGAACTGAAAATTGATGAGTCTGAGGGATATGCATGGCTTAAGACAAAAGAATTTCCAGAAGATGAAGAGGCTCTTCCAAAGCTTGTTGTTAAAAGGGAACTCTCATATCCTGTAAGTCTTATTCTTGCACTTTTAAGAAAAAAACTTACAGAATTTGATGCATCAGGTGAAGATTCAAGACTTATAATTTCCAGGGAAGATATTATAGATTCCATAAGAATTTTCTTCTCACAGGGAATAAATGAAGCAAAATTTACTGACAGAATAGATGCTCATCTTAATAAAATTGAAGAAATGGGATTTATCAGGCGGTTAAAAGGAGATAAGAATAAAATAGAAGTCATAAGAATAATTAAAACTTTTATAGATGCACAATGGCTTGGTGAACTTGATGAAAAGCTTTCTGAGTACAAAAATACTCTTTCAGAGGAAACGGAGAATAACAGCTGATGACTGATCAGTTTTTTGAATTTGCAAAATCCGATGAACAGGCAGGTTTCAGGCTCCATACTCTTGAAGTCTATAACTGGGGAACATTTTCAAACAGGGTATATAAACTTTTGCCTGAAGGAAAAAATTCTCTTCTCACAGGAGATATTGGTTCTGGTAAATCAACCCTTGTAGATGCTCTTACAACCCTTCTTATACCTGCAAATAAAGCCGCCTACAATAAGGCTGCAGGAGCTGAAACAAAAGAAAGAAGCTTGAAATCCTATGTTCTTGGTTTTTATAAATCTGAAAGAAGCGATTCAGGGTTAACTTCAAGATCTGTTGCACTAAGGGACAAAGACAGCTTTTCAGTAATTCTTGGTGTGTTTGAAAATCAAGGCTATAAGCAGAAAGTAACCATAGCTCAGGTTTTCTGGATAAAAGACAGTCAGAATCAGCCTGAAAGATTTTATGTGGTTTCAGGCAAAGTATTGGGCATAAATGAAGATTTTTCAAATTTTGGAACAGATATATTATCACTTAAAAAAAAGCTTAAAAATAAACCATATACCGAAATTTTTGAAACCTTTCCAAAATACTGTGCATCCTTTTCAAGAAAGCTTGGAATAAAAAGCGATCAGGCCCTTTCCCTTTTTCACCAGACAGTATCAATGAAATCTGTTGGTAATCTTACAGATTTTGTAAGAGAGCATATGCTTGAGCCTTTTAATGCCCAGGAAAAAATTGATGAACTTACAGCCCATTTTGATAACCTTACAAAAGCCCATAATTCTATTCTTGATGCAAAAAACCAGATAAGGCTTCTTTCTCCGATTGTATCTGAGTTCAAGGATCATCAGTTTTTTGAAAAAGAAGAAAACAACCTGAAAAATCTCCTTGAAAGCCTTGGTTCATGGTTTTCAGAGCATAAGTTAAAATTTAAGCAAAAAGAAATATATATTTTAGAAAAAGAATATAAAAGACTTGAAGCAGAAATTGAATCTGAAACAGAAAAACTAAAAAATCTCAGAAATAAAAGGGATGAAATAAAAAATGAAATTTCAAATAACGGTGGAGACAGGCTTGAAAACATTGACCGTGAAATAAAAAATTTAACAGAGCTTAAGCTGAAAAGAGAAGAAACTCAAAGCCGTTATCAAAAAACTGCTGAAAAACTCGATCTTTTTCTCCCCTCTTCTCTTAATGAATTCCAGAACAACCTGGATCTGGCAGAAAAAAAAGATAAGGAAATATCAAAAAAATCTGAAGAATTAAGCAATTTAAAAACAGAAAAAGAGGTATTGTTCAGAAAATTAAAAGATGAACACGAAGATATTGAAAACGAAATAGAATCCCTTATAAAAAGAAAAAGCAATATTGACAGCAGACAGATAAAAATCAGGGACAGGCTTTGTTCAAGCCTTGGCCTTGATGAAAAAGCACTTCCCTTTGCAGGAGAACTCATAAGGGTAAAGGAAAGCGAAAAAAAATGGGAAGGTGCTGCTGAAAGAATTTTAAGAAACTTTGGAATGTCTCTTTTAGTTGAAAATAAAAATTATGACAAAGTATGCTCATGGGTAGATTCTTCTGATCTTAAAGGCCGCCTTGTATATTATCTTGCACAAACAAAGACTACTTCCTCAAAAACAGATAAGGATAGTGACTCTCTTTTTGAAAAGCTAGAAATAAGAACAGACTCTGTTTTTTACAACTGGATTGAAAATGAAATTTCAAAAAGATTTAATTATATCTGCTGTGAAAATCTTGAAAGATTTTACAAAGAACACTTTGCACTGACAGTCAGCGGTCAGATAAAATCCGGAGGAGAACGCCATGAAAAAGACGACCGCAGGGATATAAATGATAAAACATCATATATACTTGGATGGACCAATGAAACAAAAATAAAGCTTTTAAATGAAAAAAAGGCAAAACTTGAAACAGAACTTCATGATATTGCAGACA